>DXCU01000013.1 GCA_019115845.1 Candidatus Rubneribacter avistercoris
GCCGATGGTGCCGATGTTAACATGCGGCTTGGAACGCTCGAACTTCTCCTTAGCCATGTGTCATCCTCCTTATAGGGTTCGCTCTCGCGAAAACAAAACAAAAAACAACGACGCGTCCGACAAAGCGGACGCGATGAGATGCGATGGTAGCGGTGACTGGATTTGAACCAGTGACGCCACGGGTATGAACCGTGTGCTCTGACCAACTGAGCTACACCGCCGTTTAGCATGGAGCCTGCGATCGGACTTGAACCGACGACCTCTTCCTTACCAAGGAAGTGCTCTACCGACTGAGCTACACAGGCAAAAGATGGTGGGCGCGCTAGGATTCGAACCTAGGTAGGCAGAGCCAACGGGTTTACAGCCCGTCCCCTTTAACCACTCGGGCACACGCCCCTGTTTCGCTGCTCAATTCATGTGTATTATCAAGCTGCCTGCTGCGGTTCCGCTTGCGCCGAACTCGCGAGCAGGTGAATAATACGCTAGGATCACAGGTGTGTCAACTGCCTACACGCCCCCGGGCGTGTCTCCACGATTCCTCCGTTTCTCGACCGCAAGGCTTCGAGCACACGGCCCGTCAGGCTTTTCGCCGGCGGTCCGCCTCCTCGCAGGCGGCCAGGACCTCGACGAGGGGCCGATACGCGGCCACGAGGTCTGCAAGGCGCATGCGGGCGTTCGCCGCGCTCGTGGAGGGAAGGGGCACATGCCGCACGCCGGGAAGCATGCGAGCGCTGTGGCGGCGGTAGAGCTCGGCCGCCTTCGATCCGGTGGTGAACACGGCCGCCAGGTCTGCCTTACGCGCGATTCGCGACAGGTCGTTGGGCTTGGGGTCGCGTATGCTCGCATCGGAGGCGCCCTCTATGGTGCACGAACCCAGCACGTCCCACATCGCTATCCCGCGCTCCAGCAGAAACGACCGCCTCGCCTGCGCGCCCACGGGCCCTGGGCAGCCGAACAGGGCGCCGAGCACCTTCCAGAAGCGGTTCTGGGGATGCGCGTAGTAAAACCCCGCCTCCCGCGAGGCCGGCGAGGGCATGGTCCCCAGGACCAGGACGCGCGAGCGCCCGTCGAACACGGGCGCTATCCCATGGCGAACCGTCTGCGGCTCCACGCCTTCGCTCCTCCCCCGCCCGGCTACGCGCGGCTTGGCAGCTCGAGGGCGGCCTTCGCCAGCACGTGCCCGCGAATGGCGCGGCGAAACTCGTTGAGGTAGTAGCCCTCGGCCAAATCCAGCTCGCAGTCAAGCGCGTACACCGTGAGCGTGTACTCGTGCGTCCGATCGGGCGGGCACGGACCGGCGTAGCGGCAAACGATGCGCGGGTCGGTGTGCGACCCCGCAAGCGAGGACCAGTCGCTGTTCAAGCCCTGCACGCACGGCACGGCGCCCGAAGCGCTCGCGTCTTCGGGGATGAGCCGCGTATCGGCCGGAAAGTTGCAGGCGAGCCAGTGTATCCAGCAGAAGCCGCCCACCGGCACGGCGTCGAAGTCCACGAACGAGAGCGCGAGCGTGCGCGCGCCCTCGGGCACGTCGTCGACCTCGATGGGAAACGACCGCACGGCGTGGCCGTCTATCTGGTACTCGTCGGGCGCGTACTTGCCGAACCGGTCCGGCAGCATCCCGTCTTCCAACTCCACCCGAATGCGCATGGCGCGCCTCCCTCCGTCATCAAAAGAAGGGAGGGCCGAAGCCCTCCCTTTCCCGCAAGCTCGTTGTCGCTAGAACTGCAGCGCGTTCGTGAAGCCCGACCAGGACAGCGGGTCGGTGTCGCGCACAAGCGCTCCGAAGGTGGGCGCATGCACGTAGTGGGAGCCGCCGTAGCTGCAGGCGATGCCCACATGGCCGTAGCGCCACAGCACGTCGCCGGGTCGCGCCTGAGACACAGGCACAATGTTGGCTGCGGCAGCATACTGGGCCTCGCTCTGATGGGGCAGATAGCGGCCGACCTGACGGTAGGCCCACGTGACCAAGCCCGAGCAGTCGAAGGCGTCGGGACCCTCGGCACCCCAGACGTACGGGCAGCCGATGCGGCTCATGGCGTAGCTCACCACGGCGCTGTAATCGCCCACGCTGCCGCCACCGCCGCCGCTGGTACCGGGATTGCTCGGATACACGACGGTGGAGCCACCGCCGCCGCCATTGCCGCCACCGCCGCCGTTGTCGACAACTCCTCCGCCGCCGTTGCCGCCACCGCCGCCGGAACCCTGCTGCGCCGCCTGGGCGGCGGCCGCAGCCTCGGCCTCGGCCTGCGCCTGAGCGGCCGCTGCGGCCGCCGCCGCAGCCTGCTCCTGCAAGAGGAGCTCCTGCGCCTCGGCGTCAAGGGAGTTCACCAGCTCCGTGGCGTTGGCCACCTTCGCCTGGACCTCCGCCTGGATCCGGCCCGCCTCGTCCGCTTTCTGGGAGGCTATCTGCTCCTGACGGGCGTACTCCTCCTTGGCGGCCTCGCGCTCCTCGCGCAGGGCCTTGGTCTCGTCCACCATCTTCGAGTCGTTCTCGTTCATCTGGTTCAGAAGATCCCAGTTCTGCGTGAACTCCTCGAAGGTGGTGGCGCCCAGGACGAAGTCGATGAAGCTGGACGAACCGGAGCGGTACATGCTGCGGGCGCGCGTGCCCAGCTTGTCCTGCAGGTTGGCTATCTGGTTGTTGGTCTCGTCTATCTTGGCCTGCTCGGCCTCCATGGCGGCCTGCGCGGCATCGCGCTCGCTGACCGCGGCGTAGTAGTTGATCTCCGCCGCCTCGAGGTCGGCCTGCAACCCTATCAGCTGGTTGCGGACGGCGTCTGCTTCGGCCTGCTTCTCCGCAGCCGTCTCTCCGAACGCGGTGGACGGGGCTACCAAAGAAAGGGCGCCGATCGCTGCGGCACCGCTGATGAACGCTCGCCTGTCTATTCCGATTATATGCTCGCTCATGCGAAAGCCTCCTAGATTGAGCACGTGGTACGTACGGGCAAAAGCTGAACGCATGATACCACGTTTGCCCCGATGAACAAAAAGCGGTGTGGAGGCGTTTCATAAGCCCTGCTCATGATGCCGACAACGCCCAACCCGGCTCCCCCAAACCATTTGAGAGCCAATGAATAGGCTTTCCATCTGGGAAAACGCCGCACACCACCGGTTGTGGACGCCGGTCTACATGTAGTGGCGGCCCCGCCCTCCCGAAAGAGGACGGGGCCGCCGAGGGCCGCACGCAAAAACCGAGCCTCTACTTCGCGTCGCTCGCGTCCATGTAATGGTCGAACTCGTGCAGGACCTCTTCCGACGGCGCGGGCGTGAGCTTGGACACCACGACGATGGCGAGCAGCGCCACCAAAAACGCGGGCAGCAGCTCGTAGATGCCGAACACGCCGCCGAGCGGCTTCACCAGATTGTGCCACACGAGCACCGTCGCCGTTCCGGCCACCATGCCCGCGAGGGCGCCCTGCATGGTGGTGCGGCGCCAGTACAGGCTGCACAGCATGAGCGGCCCGAACGAGGCGCCCAGCCCCGCCCAGGCGTAGGACACCACGCCGAAGATGGACGAGTTCTCGTCGTAGGCGACGAAGATGCCGAACAGGAACACCGCGATGAGCGTTAGGCGCGCCACAATCATGACCTGCCGGTCGGTGGCGTCGCGCTTGATGACGCCGCGGAAGATGTTCTCCGCCACCGACGAACCGGCGATCAGCAGGTAAGACGACGACGAGCTCATGGACGCCGCCAGGATGCCCGACACCACCACGCCGCACAGAAACGACGGGAGCAGCATCTGCGAGAGCACGACGAACACGTTCTCGGCGGAAGCCTGCGTGCCGAACTGCGTGGGGATGAGGGCGCGTCCGGCCAGGCCGATGGCCACGGCGCAGAACAGCGAGATGACCACCCACACCACGGCGATGTGGCGCGAGCGCTTGATCTCGGTGGCGCTGCGGATGCCCATGAAGCGCACGAGCACATGCGGCATGCCGAAGTACCCCAGGCCCCATGCCAGCATGGACACAATGCTGAGCAGGCCGTACTCGGCGGGTCCGGCGAACTGGGCGCCGCCTTCCATCACCTGGGCCCCCGCGCTGTCGAGCACCGGGACGGCTATTTGGGTGCCGCTCAAAAAGCCGGGGATGGCCTGCAGCACCGCCACGGTGTTCTCCACGCCGCCCGCCGCGGTCACGCTGCCCACGACCACCACCGCCAGGGCGAAGAACATAAGGCAGCCTTGGACGAAGTCGGTGGCCACCACGGACAGGTAGCCGCCCACGAGCGTGTACAGGAACACGACGATGGCGCCGAGCACCATCATGGTGGCGTAGTCCAGCCCGAACAGCGTGTTGAACAGCTTGCCGCATGTGACGAAGCAGCTGCCCACGTACACGCAGAAAAACACCATGATGATGACCGCCGCCACCGTGGAGACGATGTTCTTATGGTCGTGGAAGCGCTTGCTGAAGAACTCGGGCAGGGTGATGGAGTCCCCCGCCACCACCGAGTAGCGGCGCAGGCGCTCGGCGACGAGCTTCCAGTTGAGGTACGTCCCGATGGCCAGGCCGATGGCCGTCCACATGGCGTCCGACGCCCCGGTGAAGTACGCCACGCCCGGAAGGCCCATGAGCAGGTAACCCGACATGTCCGACGCCTCGGCCGACAGAGCCGTCAGCCACGGGCCGACGCCCCGCCCTCCCAAGAAGTACTCGGCGGTGGACGAATTGGAGCGCTTCGCGTACACGAAGCCGATGGTCAAAACGACGATGAAGTATATGAGCATCGCCAAAACGACCAGAAAGTCGTTGGAAGCCACGTGCTCCCCCTTTCCCTGCCTTGCCGAAACGGCGCACGTAAGACGAGCGGATTATACGCCATAACCGGACGCGCGGGGGCGACTATTCGCCGGGACGCGCCTCTTCGGGCGTGGCAGGCCGCGCTTACCTTATACTGTAGAGCATCGCAACCGAAAGCGGACACGGAAGGACGCGCTATGACGGCGTACGCACAACGAGGCCACGAAGAGCTCCAAAAGATCAAGGACCGCCTGGAGGAGGAGCACGCCGCCATCAAAGCGCGGGGGCTTGCGCTCAACATGGCGCGCGGCAAGCCCTCGAAGGCGCAGCTCGACCTCAGCATGCCCCTGCTTTCGGCCGTGACCTCGCTTGAGGAGTGCGCGGCCGCCAACGGCACCGACTGCCGCAACTACGGCGTGGTCGACGGCCTGCCCGAGGCCAAAAAGCTCATGGCCGTCCTGCTGGACGACGAGCCTGACAACGTGATCGTGCTCGGCAACGCAAGCCTCAACGCCATGTACGACGCCATGGCGCGTTGCTGGATGTTCGGCACGCTGGACTCCGCGCCGTGGTGCGAGCTTGATTCGGTGAAGTGGATCTGCCCCTCCCCCGGATACGACCGGCACTTCGCCGTAACCGAGGAGTTCGGTATCCAGATGATCCCCGTGCCCATGACCGCCGAGGGGCCCGACATGGACGAGGTGGAGCGCATCGTTGCCTCCGATGTGTCCGTGAAGGGCATCTGGTGCGTGCCGAAGTACGCCAACCCCACCGGCGCCACCTATTCCGACAAGACGGTGCGCCGCCTGGCCGCCATGGAATGCGCCGCCGAGGACTTCCGCATCTTCTGGGACAACGCCTACGGCGTGCACCATCTGTTCGACGAAGAGGCCGAACAGGACCGGCTGCTCGACATCGCCGCCGCATGCCGGGAGGCCGGCACCCCCGACCGCCCGTTCAAATTCGCCTCCACCTCAAAGATCACCTTTCCCGGCGCGGGCATCTCGGCGATGGCCTCAAGCCCCGCGAACCTCGCCGAGGCCAAAAGGCGCATGAGCGCGCAAACCATCGGCCACGACAAGCTCAACCAGCTGCGCCACGTGCGCTTTTTGCGCGACGCCGAGGGGATTGCGGCGCACATGTCCAAGCACGCCGCCATCCTGCGCCCGAAGTTCGAACTGGTGGACGCCAAGCTTCAGGAGGGGCTGGCCGAGGTGGGAGGATGCTCGTGGAGCACGCCGCGAGGCGGTTACTTCGTGTCGTTCGACGCCCCGGACGGCTGCGCCAAGCGCATCGTGGCCCTGGCGAAGGAGGCCGGCGTCACCTTGACCCGCGCCGGCGCAACCTACCCCTACGGGTTGGATCCGCGCGACTCCAACATCCGCATCGCCCCTTCCCTGCCCCCCATCGAGGAGCTTGAAGAGGCCCTGGACGCGTTCGTCGTCTGCGTGAAGCTGGCCTACGCGGAAAAGCTTCTGGGATAAGGAGGGCGAAGGCGCATGGAGAGCATCGCCACGGGGGTGTCGAACCTCCTTGCCGCGCTCAACGCCGACGCGGCGAAGGAGCTGCGCATAGCCCAGAACAACCAGCGGTTCAAAAACGCCGTCATCAGAACCTGGCCCGAAAACCCCGACGTCGCCGCCTACCTGCTCGCCCACGTCAACGCGCTCTACGTGGCCAAAGACAAGGCGCCGCGCAAAGGGCGCGGCAAGGACAAGGACCCCGTGGTGCTCGGCGTCTACCTTGACAACTCCCACGCCAGGTCGGAGATCAACGCCCGCCGCGAGCTGCTCAAGCTCGCCCTCGCCCAGGAGGGCATGCACGTCGACGAGGTGCGCGACCATCCCGCCATGTACGACATGAAGGACCGCCACCTCTACCCCAACGCTGTTGAGCGCACGGCCAACTTCTTCGGGCAAACGCCGCCCGACGACCCGTTTTGCCGCCGCGCGAAGCCCGCCGAAGGCAGCAGGGCGGGCGCGGACCAATCCGATCTGCTGGAGATCCTCAAGCGCGCGTTCTGCTTGTCGTTTCCCGACATCGAGCACGCCTGGGCGGTGCTCGAGAAGGTGGAGGGCGCCGCTTTGACCGAGGCGAGGTTCAACAAGAACGCCTCCCACAGCGCGCAGCGCTATCGCTGCCACCTCTACGTCGACGCCGCGCATCTGGAGGGCGTGCGGAAGATCATCGCGCGCTTCGGCGACACCGTTGCATCCCGCGCGAAGCGGCTCCGTTTGCTCATCTGCGAGATATGCGTGCATCCAAGCCCGGAGGCGCTGCACGGGCGGCAGGCTTTCCCCCGCTCAGGCCGCCCCGAGCCCTTGGGGGATCTCGACCTTCAGGAGCTGCGCTCTGAATCCGCCCGCGTGGCCGCCGAGGTGCGCGCCAAGGTGCGGGGACGCGCCCGCAGCTCGTTTTAGGGGCGGCTGCCAATCCTCGCAAGGCGCGGCCAAGGGCGCCAAGCAGCCTCGCAGGCAAAAAAGGGAAGGCCCCGGCGATCCGGGGCCTTCCCATGCGGTTTGCGATCAGGAACCGAAAGCGCAGGGCGCTACGCGTCGGCGTAGAGGTCCTTGAGCTTCACCAGATGCTCGTAGCGGTCCATCGCGGCTTTCTCGTTGCGCTCGAACAGCTCCGCGGCGCGCTCGGGGAACTCGCGCGTCAGGCGGCTGTAGCGCGCCTCGTTCATAAGGAACTCCCGGTAGCCGCCCGCCGGCTCCTTGGAGTCGAGCGTGAACTTCTTGCCGGCCGGCGCCGCCGGATTGTAGCGGAACAGGTTCCAGTAACCGCAGTCCACGGCCTTTTTCATCTCGTCTTGGCAGTTGGCCATGCCGCCTTTGATGGAGTGCATCTCGCACGGCGAGTAGCCGATGATAAGCGACGGTCCGGGATACGCCTCGGCCTCGGCGATGGCCTTGATGGTCTGCGCCGGCTTGGCGCCCATGGCCACCTGCGCCACGTACACGTAGCCGTAGGCCATGGCGATCTCGGTGAGGCTCTTCTTCTTGACGTCCTTGCCCGAAGCCGCAAACTGGGCCACCTGGCCGATGTTGGACGCCTTCGACGCCTGGCCGCCGGTGTTGGAGTACACCTCGGTGTCGAACACGAACACGTTCACGTCCTCGCCGGAGGCCAGCACGTGGTCGAGGCCGCCGTAGCCGATGTCGTAGGCCCAGCCGTCGCCGCCGAAGATCCACACGGACTTCTTAGCCAGGTAGTCTTTGTTCTCCAGGATCTCAGGCGCCACCGGGCAACCGTCGGCCGCAGCGGATTCAAGGGCCGGGACAAGCGCCTTCGCAGCTGCGGCGTTGGCCTCTCCGTCGGCTGCGGACTCCAGGTAGGCGGCGATGAGCTCTTTGGTGCCCTCGGGCGTCTTGTCGCTGGCGGCCATCTCCTCCAGCTTGCCCATAAGGCGCGTGCGCACCGCCTCGTGGCCAAGCAGCATGCCCAGGCCATGCTCGGCGTTGTCCTCAAAGAGCGAGTTCGACCACGCCGGGCCGCGACCGTCCTTGTTCACCGTGTAGGGAGAGGTGGCCGCCGGGCCGCCCCAGATGGACGAGCAGCCGGTGGCGTTGGTGATGAACATGCGGTCGCCGAACAGCTGCGTGACCAGCTTCGCGTACGCCGTCTCGGCGCAGCCCGCGCACGCGCCGGAGAACTCGAGCAGCGGCTGCTTGAACTGGCTGCCCTTGACCGTGGCGTCCCCAAGCTCGGGCTTGTCGGACACCTTGGCCACGCAGTAGTCGAACACCTCCTGCTGGGCCAGCTGGCCCTCGGCGGGCGCCATGGTCAGCGAATCGGAGGGGCACACGTTCACGCACACGCCGCAGCCCATGCAGTCAAGCGGCGAGACGGCCAGCGTGTACTGCATGCCGGCTGCGGCCTTGCCCTTGGCCGGCACAAGCGTCGCGGCGGCGGGGGCTGCGGCGGCCTCGGCCTCGGTGAGGGCGAAGGGGCGGATGGTGGCGTGCGGGCACACGAAGGCGCACTGGTTGCACTGGATGCAGGTGGAGGCGTCCCAAGCGGGCACGCTCACAGCCACGCCGCGCTTCTCGTAGGCGGCCGCGCCCAGCTCGAACTGGCCGTCAACATGATTGACGAACGCGGACACGGGCAGGCGGTCGCCGTCCATGCGACCCACCGGCTCCATGATGCCCACGACCTGCTCGACCACCTCGGGGCGCCCCTCGAAGGCGGCCTGCGCGCCGGTGTCGGCGGCATCCGCCCACGAGGCCGGCACCTCGATCTGTGTGAACGCCGTGGCGCCCGCGTCGATGGCGCGGTGGTTCATGTCCACCACGTCCTGGCCCTTCTTCAGGTAGGACTTCGTGGCCGCGTCCTTCATGTAGCGGATGGCGTCATCCTGCGGCATGACGCCCGCCAGTGTGAAGAACGCCGATTGCAGGATGGTGTTCGTGCGCTTGCCCATGCCGATCTCGGCCGCCAGATCGATGGCGTTGATGGTGTAGAGTTTGATGTCGTTGGCGGCGATGTAGCGCTTCGCCTCGGCGCTCAGATGGTGCTCAAGCTCCTCGGGCGTCCACTGGCAGTTGATCAGATAAGTGCCGCCCGGTTTCACATCGTTGACCATGCGGAAGTTCTTGGTCACGTACGAGGGGTTGTGGCAGGCCACGAAATCGGCCTTGTTCACATAATAGGTGCTGCGGATGGGCGAGTCGCCGAAGCGCAGGTGGCTGATGGTCACGCCGCCGGTCTTCTTCGAGTCGTACTGGAAGTAGGCCTGCACGTACTTGTCGGTGTGGTCGCCGATGATCTTGATGGAGTTCTTGTTCGCGCCCACCGTTCCGTCGCCGCCCAAGCCCCAGAACTTGCACTCGATGGTGCCTTCGGAAGCCGTGTTCGGGCAGGCAGGGTCCTCGGGCAGGGACAGGTTCGTCACGTCGTCCACAATGCCCACCGTGAACTCGCGGCGCGGCTCGTCCTTCTCCAGCTCCGTGTAGATGGCGAACACCGACGAGGGCGGGGTGTCCTTGGAGGCCAGGCCGTAACGGCCGCCCACCACGATAAGGTCCTCGCGACCCTCGTGCGCAAGCGCGTTCACCACGTCCATGTACAGCGGCTCGCCAAGCGCGCCGGGTTCCTTCGTGCGGTCCATGACGGCGACCTTGCGCACGGTGGCGGGCAGCGCCTCTGCGAACTTCGCCGACACGAACGGACGGTACAGGCGCACCTTCACCAGGCCCACCTTCTGGCCCTGCGCGTTCAGGTAGTCAACGACCTCCTCCACCACGTCGCAGAACGAGCCCATGGCCACGATCACGCGGTCGGCGTCGGGCGCGCCGTAGTAGTTGAACAGCTGGTAGTCCGTGCCCAGCTTGGCGTTCACCTGGGCCATGTAGTCCTCCACCACCGCCGGCAGCGCGTCGTAGACGCCGTTGCACGCCTCGCGATGCTGGAAGAAGATGTCGCCGTTCTCGTGGCTGCCGCGCATGGCCGGCCGCTCGGGGTTGAGCGCGTGCTCGCGGAAGGCGCGCACGGCCTCCATGTCGCACATCTCGGCCAGGTCGTCGTAGTCCCACACGGCGATCTTCTGCACCTCGTGGGAGGTGCGGAAGCCGTCGAAGAAGTTGATGAACGGGACGCGCCCCTTGATGGCGGCGAGGTGCGCCACGGCGGAGAGGTCCATGACCTCCTGCACGTTCGTCTCGGCGAGCATGGCGAAGCCGGTTTGGCGGCAGGCCATGACGTCGGAGTGATCGCCGAAGATGGACAGCGCCTGCGTGGCCACCGTGCGAGCGCTCACGTGGAACACCGTGGGCAGCATCTCGGCGGCAATCTTGTACATGTTGGGGATCATGAGGAGCAGGCCCTGCGAGGCGGTGTAGGTGGTGGTGAGCGCGCCTGCAGCAAGCGAGCCGTGCACGGCGCCGGCCGCGCCGCCCTCGGACTGCATCTCGCACACCTTCACCGTGGTGCCGAAGATGTTCTTCTTGCCGGCTGCCGACCACTGGTCGACGAAATCGGCCATGGGGCTCGACGGGGTGATGGGATAGATGCCCGCCACCTCGGTGAACGCGTAGGAGACGTACGCCGCGGCGTTGTTGCCGTCCATCGATTTGAATTCTCTCGTCATGTTCCTCTCCTTCGAGGGGAATCGCGACCCGGCCGGGCGCGCAGACGACGACGCGAACCGTCGTGCGACGCTGACATCCCGACAGGCTCCGACCTCCCTCTCTCGATCGAAGCTCTTCGCCTGGTTCGGAAAAACACGGTTTCCATGATACCAGCGAGCACGCTCCCCTTCCCGTGGCGCGGCCGCGCCCATCGGCAAGCGGCCCGCCCCGGACACCCGCCCTGAAAAGGACGGGGCCCCGGCGCAATGCCGGGGCCCCGTCGAGCCTCGCTCTGGGCAGCGTCTACTTGCCCAGGTCGGGATGGAGCAGTGACGGCGCCGCGCCCAGAAGCAGGCGCGTGTAGTCGTCCTTGGGGTTCTCGAACACCTCTTTGGCGGTGCCGCGCTCGACGGCCTGACCGCCGTTCATGACGATGATCTCGTCGGAGATGTAGCGCACCGTCTGGATGTCGTGGCTGATGAACACCATCGACAAGCCCAGGTCCTTCTTGAGGTCCATGAGCAGGTTCAGAATCTGCGCGCGCACGGACACGTCAAGGGCGCTCGTGGGCTCGTCGGCGATGATGGCGTCGGGTTCGAGGGCCAGGGCGCGCGCGATGGCGACGCGCTGGCGCTGGCCGCCGGACATCTGGCCCGGCAGCGCGTCGAGCACCGACTCGGGCAGGCCCACCATCTCGATGAGGTCGTGGACGCGCCGCTCGCGCGAGTTCTTGTCGCCCACCTTGTGCACGAGCATCGGATCGAGCAGCTGGTCGCGCACCGACATGCGGGCGTTGAGCGCCGTGGCCGGATCCTGGAACACCACGGAGATCACGCGGCCGATCAGGCGCCTTTGCGCAGCCGAGCGCTTCGTCACGTCCTCGCCCTTGAAATACACCTTGCCCGACGTGGGCTGCTGCAGGCCGCACATCACGTTGGCCGTGGTGGACTTGCCGCAGCCGGACTCGCCCACGATGCCGAGGGTCTGCCCGGGCATGAGCTTGAGCGTCAGCCCGCGCACCGCCTGCACCTTGTTCGGATGCAGGATGGAACCCGTGCGCGTCTTGAACGTCACGCGGATGTCGTCAAGGAAGATGATGGGGGTCTGCCCGTCGGATGCGGGCGCCGCAGCGGCCGCCGCGTTCGTTTCGACCTCGCTCATAGCAGCACACCTCCTGGAACGTACGGTTTGATGCCGAGGCGCTTGAGCTCGCTGTCAGGCAGCTCGGCGTAGTAGTGGTCGGTGCTCTCGACGCGCTTGAGCACGGGGCGCAGCTGCGACACCTTGTCGGGATGGCTCGAGCGCGGCGTGAAGCGGTCGCCTGCGGGGAAGTCCTTCGGGCTGGGAACGCTGCCCGGAACCTGATGCAGGCGGGCGCCGCCGGCCTCGATGGACAGCACCGAACCCAGAAGGCCGCGCGTGTACTCGTGCACGGGGTGGCACAGGATGTCCGAAACCGGACCCTGCTCCACCACCTGGCCGGCGTACATGACCGTGATGGAGTTGGCCACCTCGGCCACAAGCGCCAGGTCGTGGCTCACGAACACCATCGCGAAGCCCAGTTCTTTCTGCAGCTTGTTCAGCAGGTCGATGACCTGCTTCTGCACGGTCACGTCAAGGGCCGTGGTGGGCTCGTCGGCGATGACCACCTTCGGGTCGCGCGTGAGCGCCATGGCGATGAGCACGCGCTGGCGCTGGCCGCCGGAAAGCTCGTGCGGGTAGGAATCAAGCGTGCGCTTCGGGTCGAGGCCCACCAGCTCCAGAAGCTCCTCGGCGCTGCGGGTGCCGCCGCGCTTGGTGAGCTGCTTCATCTGGGACTTGATGAGCATGGAGGGGTTCAGGGAGGAGAGCGCGTCTTGGTAGATCATGGCGATCTCGCGACCGCGCAGGGCGTTCATCTCCTTCTGGCTCATGTCGAGCAGGTTCTGCCCGTCATAGAGCACCTCGCCGGTCACCTGGGCCTTCGGGTCAAGCAAGCCCATGATGGTGAGGGAGGTGATGGACTTTCCGCAGCCGGACTCGCCCACAAGGCCCATGGTCTGGCGCGGGCGCACGACGAAGCTCACGTGGTCCACCACGTTCACGTCGCCGTGGCGCGGGAACTTGATGCACAGGTCCTTGACTTCCAGAATGGGCGGCACGTCGGTGCGCGCCTCGAAGCGGTCGGTGCGGGTCTTCTCCACGGCTTGCAGCTGGGCGAGGCGCTTCTCGAGCATCTCGGCCTGGGCCTTGTAGGCAAGCGTCGGGTCGGCCACGAGGCGGTCGGCCTCGCGCTTGCCGGCCAGATCGGAGTCGTCGGCGTTGACGGGGGCCTTCGGAGCGGCCGCCAGCGCGTCGGTCATGCCCTCGGAGAGGATGTTGAGGCACAGCACGGTGATCATGATGGCAAGGCCCGGGAACAGCGCCTGCCACCAGCGGCCGGCCAGCACGCCGTTGCGCGCGTCGGAGAGGATGTTGCCCCACGTGGGATCGGGTTCGGGGATGCCCGCGCCGATGAAGGACAGCGACGCCTCGAACACGATGGCGTCGGCCACCAGCACGATGGTGAACACCATGACGGGCGCGATGCAGTTGCGCACGACGTGCTTCACGAGGATCCACGGGGCGCGCGCGCCCGACACCACCACGGCGCGGACGTAATCCTCGCCGTACTCGCTCACCACGTTCGCGCGCACGATGCGGGCGATCTGCGGTATGTAGAGGAAGCCGATGGCCAGGATGAGCGAGGGAAGCGAGTTGCCGAACACCGTCACGAACACGGCCGCCAAAGCGATGCCCGGAAACGACATGACCACGTCGAGGATGCGCATGATGACCTCGGACACCCACTTGCGGGACACCGCGGCGATGGAGCCGATGATGGAGCCGCACACAAGCGCGAAGCCGGTGGCGCACAGGCCGATGACGAGCGAGTAGCGCGCGCCGTACATCATACGGGAGAGCACGTCGCGGCCCTTGTCGTCGGTGCCGAAGAGGAACTCGGCGTTGGGCGCCTGGCGGGCGGTGAAGATCTCAAGCGGGTTGTGGGGCGCGATCACGGGCGCCGCCACTGCCGTGAGCACGATGAGGAGGAGGACGACAAGCGAGATGCGCGAGCCGATCGTCATGCTCTTCCAGCGGCGAAAGCGCACGCGGCCGGCGTTCTCCTCCATCTTCTTAGTGAGATTGCCACGTAGCTGCACCATGTCTCTACACCGTCCTGATTCGGGGGTTGATAAGGATATACAGCATGTCCACCACGATGTTGATGACGATGAACGTCAGCGCGACGGTGAGCGTCACCCCCTGCACGAGGGTCGGGTAGTTGCCCTGGACGCCCTGCACGATGGCCATGCCCATGCCCGGCAGGTTGAAGATGACCTCGATGACGACGGCGCCGCCGATGAGGTAGCCGATGCGCAGGCCCAGCACCGTGACCGGCGTGATGAGCGCGTTGCGCAGCACGTTCCTGGCGACGACGACCGACTTCGGGACGCCGGCGCCGATGGCCGTGCGCACGTAGTCCTTGTCAAGCTCCTCCACCATGGCGGTGCGGATGACGCGGGTGAGCTGGCCGGCCACGGGGACGCCGAGCGCGAACGCCGGCATCGCCATGCGGGCCAAGTACCCGCTGGGATTGGACGCGAGCGACGGGAGGTCGCCTGCGGCGGGGAGCATGTGAAGGGTCGAGGAGAACAAGAGGATGAGAAGGACCGCCAACCAAAACGACGGAGTGGCGATGCAGATGATGGAGAACACGCGGATCGCCTGATCGGGCCAACGATCGCGATACAAGGCCGAAACAACGCCCAGCACAACGGCGATGACGACGGCGATGATAAGGCCGATGAACGTCAGCTGCAGCGTGATGGGAAGCGCTGTTGCCACCTTGTCGGTGACGGAGATGGACCCGGCTCCGTACGTGCCCAGATCCCCCTGGCACATGTTGACGAGGAACCTTCCGTACTGGATGATCCACGGATCGTTCAGGCCGTTCGCCGCCCGGTACGCATCGAGCTGCTCCTGCGTCGCGCCTTCGCCCAACGCAGAGTACGCCGTGTCGATGGGAGAGAACGACATGAGGAAGTAAACGAGAAACGTGACTCCCAAAATCATAATGGGGAGCGCGACAAGACGTTTCCCGATCAGCCTGAGTAGATTGCTCATCTCTCAAACCCCTTTCGGCAACCGTTTTCCGCATCCGCCAAACGGACCCACCTGATGAAGCCAGCGGGTCCGTTTGCGGACAAATTCACCTCATTATACCGGCAAGCGGCTTTATGAGAAAAGGGGCTACTTGCTCGAAACGCCGATGAAGGAGACGCCGGTCGTGCCGATGGCCTTGAAGCCGTCGAGCCGGTCCTCGTAGTAGCCGGTGGAAACCTTGCGGTGGAGCAGCGGGTACAGCGGCACCTGCTCGGAGAGCAGGTCGAAGCACTTGTTCCAGTTCTCCTGCTGCTCGCTGCCGGAGGCCTCGACGGCCGCCTGCATGTAGCCGTGAAGCTCCTCGTAGGCCTCAGAGCCCTTCCACTGCGTGCGCTTCTGCGTCCAGCTGTTGTCGCCGTACCACCAGCTCATCAGAAGGTCGGGGTCGTTGCCGAACACCGACGGGTCGCCCGGGGCGAGCACCACGTCGAACTCGGGGTTGTCGGTGTCGCAGTAGTTGCTGTACAGGGCGGCCGAAACGGACTCGCGGATGGTGGCCTCGATGCCGACCGCCGCCAGGTCCTCCTTGATGGAGGGCGAAAGCGCCGTGATCCACGAGGCGTCGGTGGTGTCGAGGGTGATGGAGAGGCTGTCCACGCCGGCCTCGGACAGCAGGCTCTTGGCCTTCTCGGGGTCGTAGGTGAACACCGTGGAGGCCTCATGGAAGTTCGCATGGTTCTCAGGCAGGAAGCACTTGACCGTGGCGGCCTGGCCGGAGAGGGCGTTGTTGATGAGCTTCTCCACGTCGATGGCGTAGAAGAACGCCTGGCGCACGCGGTTGTCGTCGAGCGGGGCCTTCTTCGTGTTGAACATGAGGAAGGGCAGGCTGAAGCCCTGGACGTCGTCGACCGTGGCGCCCACCGCCTGGATCTGGGGGATGATGTCGGCCGGAACGTTCTCCATGACCTGGACGGTGGCCTCGGTCATGGCCGTCGTGCGGGCGGTGTCGTCCTTGATGACGTCCCACACCATGGAGGTGTCCTTGGGAACGAACGGGCCGTTGTAGTTCGGGTTCGGCGAGAACGTGAGCTTGGTCTCGGTGATCTCGTCGTAGACCCACGGGCCGGAGCCGACGGGATGGACCTTGAGCTCGTCGTTGGTCATGGAGGCGGGCGTCACCCTGATGAGGGACAGGCGCTCCTTGATCAGCGAGAACGGGTAGGCGGTCTTGATGGACACCGTCTTGTCGTCCTTGGCCTCCACCGACGAGATGAACGAGAGCATGGGCAGGTACATGCCGCCCTCGACCGTCGCGCGCGCGTAGGCCTCGACCACGTCGCCGGCCACCACGTCGGTGCCGTCGGAGTACTTGGCGCCGTCGCGGATGGTGATCTCGTACTCGGTGTCCGACACGGCGACCGGATCGCCGTCGGCGAGGGCCGCGTAGGCGGAGTAATCGCTCAGGTCGAGATCGTAAAGGCCCTCGGTCACGTGGCGGTTGCCGGCAAGCGGAAGCGCCTGCGAGGTGCTGGCGGGCGTGTAGTCGCTGCCGTCGTAGGCGACGGCGGCGGCAAGGGCGCCGGCCGAGGCAGACGTGTCGCCGCCCGCAGCGTCGGTGCTGGCGCCGGAGCCGCTGTCGCTCCCGCCGCCGCAGCCAGAGAGCCCGATGCCCGCAAGCGCGAGGGCGGCCGTGCCGCCCACCACAAACGAGCGCCGGCTGATGCCGTTGTTCAACTGTTCCTTCATTCTTCCCTCCTACAATTCGGAATCGGAATTGGGCAAGCCTATAGTACCCTATGATGGCGATTTTAGTAAGACGGGGTGGCCGATTGTCTCTCGCCGGGGCCGAACGAGCGGGGAAAAGCGCGTCCGTATGAGCCGTTCAGCCTAATGAAAACGGCTTTCCAAAGCCCTCCTGTACTCCTTGGCGTCGAAATCGAGCGGAATTGTCTCCCCGGTCCAAGCGGACAGATACGCGGCGTTAATGGTCCGAAGCGACAGCAGGGCGTCTTCGACCGAGCACAAGACGCGCTCGTCGCGCTCGATGGCCGAAACGAAGTTCGCGATGATGGCGGCTTGCTGGGCGGCGTTGTCCGCATCGTCGAAGACGACGCTTTCCTCGGAGAAGGGCACGCGTCCGAACATCTCGTTGGTGGTCCGGGAGAACTCGCGCTCGTCCTGGGCCAGGGTGCGCAGCGTGAGCGTGCGGTCGTCGTCGAGCACGGCCTGCCCCGCGCTGCCGCTCAGCTCAAGGCGGTTGCTTCCGGGAAACTCGCGCGACGAGGCTATGAACTGCGCGGTGAGGTCATCCGGGTAGCGCAGATGCAGCACGGCGTCGTCTTCCACCTCAATGTCGCGCTCCACCCCAAAGCCGCAGAAGGCATGCACGCTCTCGGGCGCGCCGAGCATCCAGAGCAGAAGGTCAAGCTGATGGGAGGCTTGCGTGAGCAGCAGCCCTCCGCCCTCCCCCGCATACGTCCCTTTCCACGTTTGCGCGCTGTGGTACGCCTGGGGGCGGTAGAGGTTGGTGATGATCCAGGAAGCGCGCTTGAGCCGGCCGAAAAACCCTTCCTCCGCAAGCCCGTGGAGCTTTTGGAAGGCGCTTCCCGCGCGCCGGCAGTACAGCACGCCGGATTTCACGTCCCGCCTCGCCCGAAGCGTCCGAAGGAGGTCCTCCACCTCGTCGGGGAACACCCCGATGGGCTTCTCTATGAGCGCGTGGATCCCGCGTTCCACGGCGTCTTTGGCCATGGAGGGGTGCAGGGAGTGGGGGGTGCAGATGATCACCGCGTCAACAGCCCCGCTGTCCAGCATGGCGCGGTAGTCGGTGAACAGGGCCGCGCCGCAAAGGCCGAAGTCCTCTTTGAGCTGCTCCATATGGGCTTTGCTCCTGCTTGACAGGGCCGCTATCTCGCAGTCGCCCGCCCTTCCCTCAACGATGAGCTTCGCGTAGTCCCTCGCGATGACCCCTATGCCGGCTATGCCGAAACGAACCATGGGTTGCGCCTTCCTCTCCGGTCTGTTCTTTTTCGCCCCCGATCGCACGCCGCGCAGGGCGGCGCGCTTGCGGCGAAGGGCCATCATATCACGGAACGGCAGGCGGGCAGGCGGGACCGCATGGGGCGGCGAACGGGATCGCCGCGGGCGCTTTTCGCGCTCGTCCGGCAACGGCCCGGCCCATCCTGCGAATGCGTGGTATCATGCGCCGCATGGCTGTTGGAAACCGCATTGACGACGCGCCGCCCGCAACGGGGATCGGCGCCGCGCCCGAACCGGGCCAGGGAGCTTTCGCGCTCTTGAACGCCCTTGGGGGCGCCGGACCGCTTTCGCTGCCCGCCCCGCGCCGCACGGCCCCGCCGCCCGCCACCAACGAGCATGTGCGCAAGTCCATGCAGGGCAACAAGCGCGCCAACACCAAGCCGGAGCTTCTTGTGCGCGAGCGCTTGCGCGCAGCGGGGCTTTCAGGATACCGCCTGCACTGGAAAGTGCCGGGGCACCCCGACGTGGCATGGCCCGGCAAGAAGGTGGCCCTGTTCATCAACGGATGCTTCTGGCACCGCTGCCCACGCTGCAAGCCGCGCATGCCCAAAAGCAACGTGGAGTACTGGGTGGTGAAGTTCCAACGCAACGTCGAACGAGACGAGCGCAGCGCGGCCGCGCTTGAGGCCATGGGATGGAAAGTCCACGTCATCTGGGAGTGCCAGCTCAAGAAGAAGGAGGCGGACGCCACGTTCGCCGAGCTTTTGCCCGTGCTCGCCAAGGAGCTGGGCAAGGAGCTGCGGGGGCAGGGCTGAACGCCTGGCCTGCGGCGCTTGCGGCCGGGCGCCGCTCGCGGCGCGGGCGGCGCTTTTGGCGTTTGCGGCCGGGCGACACTTGCGGCGCTTGCCGCGCGGGCGGCTTTGACCGGGCGCATTTTATGTGATGCCTGCCGGCATTCGTTGACGCTCGCCCCCGCCGACCGGTAACCTTGTACCGTTTGCACCGGACACGGAAAGAAGGGGAACCTTCCATGACTGATTCACCGTTTCGCGGCGTCATCCCCCCGGTCGTCATACCGCTGACCGAGAAGCGCCAACTCGACCTGGAATCGCTCGAGCGCACCATCAACCGCATGATAGACGCCGGCGTCGACGGCCTGTTCTTCCTCGGGTCGTCGGGCGAGGTGGCCTTCCTCACCGACGCGCAGCGCTACCACGTGCTGCAGGAGGCCGTCGCCATGGTGCACGGCCGCGTGCCGGTGATGGCGGGCATCATCGACATGGAGACGCTGCGCGTGGTCGACCAGGCAAAGCGCGCCTCCGGCTACGGCGTTGACGCGCTGGTGGCCACCGCGCCGTTCTACGCGCTGGGCGGCCCGAAGGAGACGGAGCGCCACTTCCGCGCCATCCGCGAGCACACCGACCTGCCGCTGTTCGCTTACGACCTGCCCGTGTGCGTTCACACGAAGCTCGACCCCACCATGCTTGTGCGCCTGGGCAAAGACGGCGTGATCCAAGGCGTGAAGGACTCCTCGGGCGACGATGTGTCCTTCCGCTGGCTTGTGCTGGAGAACGAGGACGCGGGGCATCCCCTGCAGCTGCTCACCGGTCATGAGGTGTGCGTGGACGGCGCGTACCTGGCCGGCGCCGACGGCAGCGTGCCGGGCCTGGCCAACCTCGACCCGGCAAGCTACGTGGAGCAGTGGCGCGCCGCGCAAGCCGGCGACTGGGCGCGCGTGAAGGAGCTGCAGGACCACCTGGCCCGCCTCATGTTCCTCACCCGCAAGGTGAAGGCCACGGTGGGCTTCGGCGCGGGCGTGGGAGCGTTCAAGACGGCGCTGTGGCAGATGGGCGTGTTCAACACCAACCAGATGCGCGAGCCCGTGTGCGCGCTTGAGGGCGACGACGTGGACGCCATTGTGGACGTGCTCAAGAGCGAGGGCATGATGGATGCCGACGCCCCCGTGCGCGAGGCCCACTGGCGCGCCTGCCCCGCGTTCGGTTCCGCCAAGTAAGGAGGCCCTGTGACATCCGACATCACCCAACAACTCGTTGAAGCGCGTGCGTGGATCCGCGAGGAGCTTGACGCGTGCGTGCGCTTCTGGCTGGAGCACGGCATGGACCGCGAGCACGGAGGCGTGTACACCTGCCTGGATCGCGAGGGCAACGTCTACTCCACCGACAAGAGCGTGTGGATGCAGGGCCGCTGCGCCTGGACGTTCTCTCACTTGTGCCGCCTGTACGGAGAGCGCCCGGAATGGATGGAGGCCGCGAAGAGCTGCCTGGACTTTCTGGAGGAGCACTGCGTCAACCACGAGGCGGGCGGCCGTTTGTACTTCACGGTGACGGCCGAGGGCAAGCCCCTGCGCCAGCGCCGCTACTGCTTCTCCGAGGGCTTCTACGCCATCGCCAACGCCGAGTACTACGGACTGACCGGCCAAGAGAAGCATCTTGCGCGTGCGCGGCGCGCCTACCGCCTCATCTACGATCTGAACAACGGGCTCATCGAGGATCCGGCAGGGCTTGGCCCCAAGACCATCCCCGAGACGCGCTCGGGCCGCGCGCTGGCCGATCCGATGATCTTCCTCAACATCATCGGCATCATGCGCCGCGTGGACCCCGCCAACACCGAGGAGTACGACCGCCACGCGCGCGAGTGCACCGACGCCATCGTGCGCTTCCATTACCGCCCCGAGCTGGGCTGCACGCTGGAGAGCGTGAACGCCGAGGGCGAGCCGGAGCTGGACTACACCGCCGGGCGCGTGGTGAACCCCGGCCACGACATCGAGTGCAGCTGGTTCATGATGGACGAGGCCAACTACCGCGGCGACGCGGAGCTGCACAAAGCAGCCGAGCAGATCTTCCGCTTGGCCATTGAAGCGGGTTGGGATGAGGAGTACGGCGGGCTTTTGTACTTCATCGACGCGTGCGGAAAGCCCACCGAGGCTTACGAGCACGATATGAAGCTGTGGTGGCCGCACAACGAGATCATGATCGCCGCCTCGAAAGCCTACCGCGACACGGGCGACGAGTACTACGCAAAGTGGCTGCTCAAGACCATCGCGTACTGCAAGGAGCACTTCGCCGACCCCGAGTACGGCGAATGGTACGGATATTTGCGCCGCGACGGCCTGCCCACTATGCCGCCCACGAAGGGCTCCACGTTCAAGGGACCCTTCCACGTGCCCCGCGCCCTGTCCATGACCGAACGAGTGCTGACCGAGATCATAGGAGACTAACAAGCTCTGCTGGCTTGGCGGCCAGCAGAGCAGCTCGACGCTGCGGTGCCCCGCCTTGCCGCTTGTGCGCTTGCCCTCACGCGCACAGCACGCTCGGCCGCGCAACACGGCAATTCGACGCACCGCAGAGCACCTCGCTGGCATAATGAGCAACCTGTAAGGAAGGGAGAAGCATGAACTACCTGGGTATCGAGTACGACATCAAGAACGTCCCCGTTTTGGACGAGGGCTTCATCCCGTTCGGTGTGTGGATGCGCGCCTACCTTGAGGGCGCCGACCGCCCCGTCTCGGTGGCCGTCGAACGCGAGAACGGGCTTATCTCCGTGCGTCACACGTTCATTCGCGGCGAGGAATTCGCCGAGGCGAACCTGCGTTACGTGGAGCGCTTCGTGAAGTTCATGCTGTGGAGCACGGGCGGCTTCCGCATTTACGTGTGCGGCTGCGACGATATTGCCGCGAAGCTGGCCGAGGCGTACAGCGCCGACGGAAAGCGCGCCTTCGACTTCGGATTCGTGGACGACGTGTACGAGAAGCCACTTGAGGTGATCGCTTGCTCCGAGGCCGACTTCCCCGCCGCCAACGAGGCCGCCAAGCCCATCGGCGGCCACAAGGACGGCTGCCGCATCGGCTTCGACGCGGGTGGAAGCGACCGCAAGGTGTCGGCCGTGATCGACGGCGAGTCGGTGTACTCCGAAGAAGTGGTGTGGTACCCCAAGGTCACCGAGGATCCGGAGTACCATTTCAACGAGATTGTGACGGCGTTCAAGACCGCCGCCTCCAAGATGCCGCGCGTGGACGCCATCGGCGTGTCGTCGGCGGGCGTGTACGTGGACGACTGCCCCATGGTGGCGTCGCTGTTCATCAAGGTGCCGCGCGAGAGGCGCGACGAGGTGAAAAGCATCTACAAGCGCGCCGCCGCCGAAATTGGCGACGTGCCGCTTGTGGTGGCTAACGACGGCGACGTGACGGCGCTGGCGGGCTACATGTCCACCGGCGAGGGCTCCATCCTCGGCATAGCCATGGGCACCTCCGAGGCCGTGGGCTACGTGAACGCTGCCGGCAATGTGCTCGGCTGGCTGAACGAGCTGGCCTTCGCGCCGGTTGATCTGTCGCCCGAGGCCATGCAGGACGAATGGTCCACCGACTATGGCGTGGGCTGCAAGTACTTCAGCCAGGACGCCGTCATCAAGCTGGCGCCGACTGCGGGCATCGAGCTTGACCCCGAGCTCTCCCCCGCCCAGAAGCTCAAGGTGGTGCAGGGCCTGGCCGACGAGGGGCATGCGGGTGCGCTCGACATCTTCCGCTCCATCGGCGCGTACCTGGCGCACACGCTGGTGCTCTACAGCGCCTTCTACGACATCAAGACGCTTTTGGTGCTGGGACGCGTGTCCTCCGGCGTGGGCGGCGACCTCGTCATCAGCGAGTGCAACCGCATCTTGGCCGAGGAGCACCCCGAGCTGGCCGAGCAGATCACCGTCACGCTTCCCGACGAGATGATGCGCCGCGTGGGCCAGTCGGCCGCCGCCGCTTCGCTGCCGGAGCTGTAAGAGCAGCTTAACCGAGCATCTCGGCAAGAAGGGCCCTCGCGGGTAAGTCCGCGAGGGCCCTTTGGTTTTGCGAGCGAGAGCCGTGCCCGGGAATGCGCGCCGGATCGCTTTCGGGCGCTGCCGTCCACGACGGCGGCCTGCAAGCGTCTTACAACGCGCGGCCCCGCACAACGACGCGCTCGACCTCGAGGGTCTCCTTGTCCAGCAGCACGGCGTCGGCCACATAGCCTGGCTCGATGGCGCCGCGGTCGGCAAGGCCCAAGGCGCGCGCCGGGTTGGCGCTGGCGGCTTTCACCGCGCTTGCCAGCGGGATGCCCATGTCGCGCACGGCCACGTACAAACAGCGCATGAGGTCGCTCACCGAACCGGCCAGCGCGCCGTTTTCAATGGTGGCCACGTAGCCGCGCACGGTAACGTCCTGGCCGCCCAGATCGTACGTGCCATCCTCCAAGCCGGCCGCGCGCAGCGTGTCGCTGATGAGGATCATGCGGTCATCGCCGAACAGATTGAACGCCAGGCGCACCATGGCGGGGTGGATGTGGATGCCGTCGGCGATGATCTCCGGTGTGACGTCGTCGCGCTCGGCGGCGGCGGGAATGGGACCGGGCTTGCGATGATGCATGGGATCCATGGCGTTGAACAAGTGTGTGAGATGCCGCGCGCCCAGCTTAAACGCATGGGCCGCCGTGTCGTAGTCCGTGCAGGTGTGCGCGAGCGAGATGCGAACCTCGCCCGCAAGCTCGCGGATGAACTCGTCGGCGCCCTCCTCCTCCGGCGCTATGTCCACGATCTTGAACAGCCCGCCGGCAGCCTGCTGCAGGCGTCGGAACTCTTCCACGCGGGGGTTGCGCACGTAGTCGGGGTTTTGCGCGCCCACCTTGCTCGGCGAGATGAACGGCCCCTCCATGTTGATGCCCACAAGCGCCGCCTCGTCTGCGGCCGGCTCGTAGGCTGCGGCGGCCTGCGCCGCGCGCGTGAGCACGTCCTCGGGCAGCGTCATGGTGGCCGGGCACATGGCCGTCACACCGCGCGACGCCTCGTAAGCGCCCATGCGGTGGAGTCCCTCAAGATCTCCGTCGCTCACATCGGCTCCGGCACTGCCATGAAAATGCAGGTCAACAAGACCCGGGATCACGTAGCAGCCAGCCGCGTCCAGCACCTCGCCGTCGCCGGCGGCCGCCTCTTCCGCGAACCTGCCGTCCGCAACGGCAACCTCGCGCTCAGAGAACCCTTCCCCATCGAACACCGAGCCATTGATTATGCGCATTGCCCGTCCTTTCTCGTTTTTCGCCCATTCTGCCATGCCGCCCGCGAAAGAAGAAGGACCTCCACCAAGCAAGCAGAGATCCTTCGGGGCGGTCGCGCACAGCCGTTTGCGGCTTGCCGCCCCCGCCTCACGCGTCGTTTACGCCAAATCGCGGCACAGCTCGCCCGCCGCCGGATCCACGATGACCGTGACGTCGGGGTGGAACTGCAGGATGGAGGCGGGAACCTGCGGCGTCACAGGACCGAAGAACGCCTCCTTCACGATCTGCGCTTTGTGGGCGCCCTCCACCACCACGAGCACGCTGCGCGCGGCCATGATGGTGCCGATGCCCATGGTGTAGGCCTGCCGCGGCACGTCGTCGATGCTCTCGAACAGGCGGCTGTTGGCCTGGATGGTGCTCTCGGTGAGGTCGACGCAGTGCGTGGCCTTCGGGAACGTGTCCTCAGGCTCGTTGAAGCCGATGTGCCCGTTCGGCCCCAACCCCAGAAGCTGCAGGTCGATGCCGCCCGCCTCCTCGATAGCCTGCTCGTAGGCCGCGCACACAGCCTCGGCGTCGGGGTTCGACCCCTCGGGCACGTGCGTGCGCGCTTGGTCGATGTCCACATGGTCGAACAGGTGCTTCTTCATGAAGTAGCGGTAGCTCTGGTCATGCTCGGGAGCAAGCCCGCGGTACTCATCCAGGTTGAACGTCGTGACGTCGGCGAAGCTGAGCTTGCCCGTCTTGCAGTCGGCCACGAGGTCGGCGTACAGGCCGATGGGCGTCGTGCCCGTGGCCAAGCCCAGCACGCAGGCCGGATCGGACTGCACGAACGAGGCGATGCGGTCGGCGGCGCGGCGGTCCATGTCCTGCGCGCTCTCGGCGATGATGAATTCCATAGTCGTCCTTTCGTTGTCAGTCCCGCGCCTCGGAAAAGGCGCCCTCTGCGACGCAGCTCGGATCAGGTCCAGAACTGCGCGGTTTCCACGATGTCGCGGTACGCCCAATCATACACGTCGGAGTACCATCCTGTCTCCGGAACGAAGCATAAAAGCGCGCTGTACAGCACCGAAACGGCCACCAGCACCAACAGCACCTTCATGAGCAGGTTCTGAACGGTCGATCCGGGTGCGAGGTTCTCGTTCACCACGAACGCGAGCAGCACCACGGCGGCCAGGAACATGAAGCTGAAGTCCGCGAAGTAACGCTGCAGGATGCCCGCCATCTCCGCATCGGCCAGCGCCACCACAACGCCTCCGAACAAGAGCACCACGATGACGCCCGCGATGGTGCGCGTGGCGCGCTGCCTGATGCGCAGCTGCAGGATGCGCTTGGAAAACGGCAGGATCCACAGCACCGGCAGGCACGCCAGAATGCCACCGAAGGTGACCTCCTTGATGGTCTGGCCCATGTAGGTGGTCTCGAACGGCGCCGCCTGCAAAAACGGGAACACCCCCGTCGCGCTCGGCGGCTGCAGGAAGTACGCGAACAGCGCCGGAGCCAGGCGCCCGACATTCCAGCCACGCTTGGTCATGTCGTTGACCGTGAGGTTGTAGTTCGCGCCGAAGTCCGTGAAGGACCCGAAGCGCGCACGGTTGTACCACATAAGCCCGGCCGCCACCACAAGGTAGGGGGCGATCAGGCAGGCGAACTCGCGAGCACCGCGCGGCGTGAGCAAGCGGCGCTCGGCAATGAAGGAGCGCCAAAACAGCGGGAAGGCCACCAGCGACAGCACGAGCAGCTGAGGCCGGCACCCGGCCACAAGCGCCATGCACAACGATCCGGCCAAATACCACTTCTCCGGACGCGCCGAGGAGCGCCCGCATGTCCAAAAGTACAGCCCCCACACCGAAAACGCCAGCCCCAGCGCGATGGGCAGCGAATAGAACGTGGGGAACTTCAGCAGGTACAGCACCCCGCAGCACATGACGAGCGGTATCTGCAGCAGCAGGTAAAGCCCCAGGCTCACGTGCTTGAAATGGTAGCGCGCGAAACGGTCGAGCAGCGCCGAGCATCCCAGCACGAAGGCGATCACCGCCACGAGCACCCCGATAGCCGTGGGGAAGTTCGCGCCGGTGAGAAGGAAGAACGGCAGATAGAACAGCAGCACCGGCACCACGCCGAAGTACACGTAGTAGTGACCGTCGTAGTAGGCCACGTCGAAGAGGTACTCCTCCCCCGTCTCCTTCTGCGCCTCGTCGCGTGCGCCCTTGTCGTAGGGGTCGGACATGTCCTGGAGCCATTGGGGCGGCTCCTCCTCCAGATAGAGCTGCCCGCGGGCCATGGCCTTGGCCAGCTCGGCGTACTGCTGGGCGTTCTCGCCGCCCACTTCGAAGGTGTTCACCAAGCTCACGCCGTCCCACGATCCGCTGTTGTACCCCTTCGTGGCCACGCCGACCAAGTTCGACCCCATGAACAAGTACGAACTGAGCAGGCACACCTCCAGGGCCACCGCGACCACGATGGCCGCCTTCGATTTGCGCGGCTCGTCCACGATGCCGATGCGGTAGATGGCCGAACGCGGACGGAACGCGAAGGCGAGCGCCAGCAGGCCGGCCGCCACCAGGAAGCGGGTCGTGTTGAACGAGAAGGGATGATGCGCGTTGATGCACAGGTCGGAGAGGCGGATGGGGTAGCTCACGTCCTCGCCGACGATCTCGATGCGAAGGTTGCCCACCAAGCCCGTCGTGTTCAGGTTGATGTACTCGCTTTGATCCGACAGGGTGGACACCGACACCTCGGGCACGCCTTCGGTGTATTCGGTGGAATCGAAGTAGGTGTGGTGGGCCTCGTCGGTGAACTGCACTTTGATCTGCAGATCCTGCGCGGGCTGCCGGTAGTCGAAGTTCAGCCAGATATTGTGCACCTCGGCGTTGACGTTGGAGAACTCCAACACGTTGTTCACGGCCGTGATCTGGTACTGGCCGTCGGAAGTCTCGCGCAGGTCAAGCTTGTCGTTGAGCGAGACGGTGTTGTAGCCAGCCGAGGTGTAGAAATTGACGTTGAACAGAAACGTCTCCAGCAGAAACGCCACGGCCAAAATGGCCATGACGCTTTTGACGATATGCCGAACCGTCGCTCTGTGCGAGCGCATGAACTTGCCGTACGCGTAGGATATGTTGCTCCGGACGGTTGGCATGACGGTCCCCTTGTGCGAAGCGTGAGGCGGACAGAGCCCAACGCCCCATCCGCCTCACGCCGCGAAAAGCCCGCCGAACGGCAAGCTACAGGCCAAGGGCCTGCTTGACCTCGGCGTACACCACGTCAGGATCGCGATCGCCATCGATCTTCACCAGCAGGTCGCATCCGCGATAGTAATCCACGAGCGGAGCCGTGGACTTCTCGTAGACGTCCAGGCGGTTGCGCACCGTGGCCTCGTTGTCGTCGTCGCGCTGGTACATCTCGCCCGCGCACTTCGGGCAGGAGGCATCGGCGGCCGAGCCGATGTAGCCGCACTCGCGGCACATGCGGCGCGACGTCAGGCGCTTCACGATGACCTCGAAATCCACGTCGATGAGCAGCGCGGCGTCCAGCGGGCGCTCCAGCTTGGAAAGCTCCGCGTCAAGAGCCACGGCCTGGGCGGACGTGCGCGGGAAGCCGTCCAGGATGAAGCCCTTCTGCGTGTCGGGCTCCTGCAAACGCTCGGTCACCAAACCGATGATGACGTCGTCGGGGACGAGGTCGCCCGCATCCATGTAGGATTTCGCCTTCTTGCCCAGCGGCGTGCCGGCCTTGACGGCCGCGCGCAGCATGTCGCCCGTGGAGATGTGCGGCAGCGAGAACTCCTCGACCAGCCTGGCCGCCTGCGTGCCCTTGCCGGCGCCCGGCGCGCCCAACAATACGATGTTCATGATGGTTCTGTCCTTTCGACCTGCAATAGACGTTCCGTATTGTACCAAAGCGCCCCTTTTCGGGCACGGTTTTCAGAAGAAAGACAACGAGCGGCAACGCGAGGGCATCCAGGACGAGCGGCGCTTGGCCGAGGCGGCCGGGGGCGCGAGCGGCGCGCGAGCCAAAGGGCGCGAACAGCGCACCTGGCGCACGGGCCGCACGGCGCGGAGGCGCGCTTGATCGAAGGCGCCGGACGGCGCGGACAGGCTGCTTGGCGGACGGGCGGATCAGCCCAGGGCCGGCCCAACCCGCGCCTGCAACCGAGGCCCGGCACCCCCATACGAAAAAACGCCCCGACCGCCATACGGGCCGGGGCGTTTCGCGCAACGCGTCGGGCTACTTGAAGAACCCGTCGTAGTTGTGCATCTTCAGCTGGCTTTCCACCTTGTTCATGGTGTCCAGGGCCACGCCGATCATGATGAGGATGGACGTGCCGCCGAACGCCTGGATGAGCTGGTTGCCCGTGAACGAGAACAGGATGGAGGGCGCCACCGCTATGACCGCGATGAAGATGCCGCCCGGCAGCGTGACGCGGTGCAGCACGTTCTTGATGTAGGCGGCCGTGGCCGAGCCGGGGCGCACCCCGGGGATGAAGCCGCCCTGCCTGCGCAGGTTGTCGGCCGTCTCGTCGGGGTTGAACACCATGGAGGTGTAGAAGTACGCGAAGAACACGATGAGCAGCACCGTGAGGATCCAGTTGACCCAGCCCGTGGAGATGGCGTCGGCCACCGCCGTGAGCCAGTCCACGTTGAACAGCGCCGCCAGCTGCGCCGGGAAGTAGATCAGGCAGCTCGCGAAGATGATGGGAATGACGCCGGCGGCGTTCACCTTGAGCGGAATGTAGGTGGACTGGCCGCCCATCATCTTGCGTCCCTGCACGCGCTTGGCGTAGTTCACGGGGATGCGGCGCTGCGCGCGCTCCACGAAGATGATGGCCGGGATGCACAGCAGCACCACCACCAAGATGAGCGCGGTGACGGCGATGCCCATGCCGAAGTCGGCGCTCAGGTTCACCGACGAGAAGATGGCCGCGGGCACGCGCGAGACGATGCTCGCGAAGATGATGAGCGACATGCCGTTGCCCACGCCGCGCTGCGTGATCAGCTCGCCCATCCACATGATGAACGCGGTGCCCGCCACCAGCGTGAACACAACCAAGATGTCGGTCAGCAGCCCGGGCACCTGGTCGGTGAACACCACGCCGTAGGTCGGCGACTTGAACAGCAGCAGGTAGCCGACGGCGTTGACGAGGCCCAGCCCCAGCGTGAGATAGCGGGTGACCTGCGTGATCTTGCGACGGCCCGCCTCGCCCTCCTTGGCCCAGCGGCCCACGGCGGGGATGACGCCCTGCATGAGCTGCATGATGATGGAGGCCGTGATGTAGGGCATGATGCCCAGCGAGAACACGCTGAAGTTGGACAGCGCGCCGCCCGTGAACAGATCGAGCATGGTCATGGACACGCCCGAGTTGGCGAAGGAGCTCGCGAACTCGTTGAACGGGATGCCCGGGACCGGCACGTACGCCCCGAAGCGGTAGAGCGCCAGGATCCCGAGCGTGAAGAGGATCTTCTTGCGCAGCTCGGGAACCTTGAACGCGTCGATGATAGAGCTTAGCAAGGCTCTTCGACCTTTCCTCCAGCCGCCTCGATCTTCGCCTTGGCGGAAGCGGACACCTTGTCAACCTTCACCGTGAGGGCCTTGGTTATCTCGCCGTCGCCGAGCACCTTCACCGGAGCGTCGGCGTGCTTGATGATGCGCTTGGCCTTCAGGCTCTCCCCGTCAACCACATCGCCGGCCTCGAACTTCTCCTCGAGGCGCTTCACGTTGACGGGCAGGTACTCCACACGGTTGAAGTTCCTGAAGCCAGGCAGCTTGGGCAGACGACGCGCAAGCGGGGTCTGGCCGCCCTCGAAGCCGGGGCCCTTGCCGCCGCCGGAGCGGGACTTCTGGCCGTTCATGCCGCGACCGGCCGTCTTGCCCGTGCCGGAAGCGGGACCGCGGCCCACGCGCTTGCGGTTCTTGCGGGAGCCCTCAGCCGGCCTCAGATCTTTCAATTCCATGATTCTTCTCCTTTTCGCAATTCCGGGACGCGCCCGGCGCTGGCAGCTCGCCGCCAGCAAACTTCCACAGTTGTCGTATTCTACCTCATAAACGGCGCAAAACGGCCGAGAAGCGCCGAGCACCCGAAATCCCCCTTCGCCCGCCGAACGCTTCCCTCCATACGACAAGGGGGCGGGGGCGAAAAAACAAATCGGATAGCTTGGCGCTTCACAGTATCAACACGTTTCGCCGTCCGGCGAAACCTACAGCTCCTCGACCTTCACCAGGTGCTTGACCTTGAAGATCATGCCGCGAACGCACTCGTTGTCCACCTGGTCAACCGTGCGGCCGATCTTGCCCAAGCCCAGCGAGCGCAGCGTGGCCGCCTGGTCCTTCTTGTAGCCGATCGAGCTTTTGACCTGCGTGATGCGCAGGGTCCTTTTGGCGTCAGACATTACTTCTGCTCCTTCCGGCCGAAGATCTGGGCGACGGACAGGCCGCGGCGCTCAGCCACCTCCTGGGGGCTTTGCATGTTCTTGAGGCCCTCGGCCGTTGCCTTGACCACGTTCATCACGTTGTCGGTGCCGAGCGACTTGGCGAAGCAGTCGGTCACGCCCGCCAGCTCCAACACCGCGCGCGCCGCACCGCCGGCGATAACGCCGGTACCGGGCGTGGCCGGCTTGAGCAGCACGCGGCCCGCACCGTACTCGCCGATGTAGTCGTGCGGCAGCGTCTTCTCGGCCGTCAGCGGCACCGTGAACATGTTCTTCTTCGCGTCCTCGACGCCCTTCTTGATGGCGATGGGCACTTCCTGGGACTTGCCCATGCCCACGCCCACGCGGCCGTTGCCGTCGCCGACCACCACGAGCGCGGTGAGCGCGAAGCGGCGGCCGCCCTTGACGACCTTCGACACGCGGTTGATGTAGACGACGCGCTCCTGAAGCTCGGGGACCGCGGCGTTGTCTTGCTTGTTGTTGCGAGCCATAAGACTTCCAACCCCTTCTAGAATTTCAGACCTGCTTCGCGAGCCGCCTCGGCCAAGGCCTTGACGCGCCCGTGGTACAGGTTGCCGCCACGATCGAACACGACTTCGGTGATGCCGGCGTCAAGCGCCTTCTTCCCGGCGATCTCGCCCAGGGCCGCGGCGCCCTCGACGGTGCCGCCGCGCTTGCCCGTGGACTTGAAGTCCGGGCCGAGCGTGGAGACGCCCACGAGGGTCTTGCCGGCCACGTCGTCGACGAACTGCACGTAGATGTTGGAGTTGCTGCGCGTCACGCACAGACGGGGGCGAGCCGGCGTGCCGGAGATCTTCCCGCGCACACGGCGATGGCGACGAGCCAGCGCAGCCTGCTTTTTCTGAAGCTTCTTCATGATTATCCCTTCGATCTCAGTCGTTCGCGGCTTGCGCCTAGTCCTTGCCGGCCTTGCCGACCTTGCGGCGGACGTACTCGCCTTCGTAGCGAATGCCCTTGCCCTTGTAAGGCTCGGGCTTGCGCCACTTGCGGATGTTCGCAGCAACTTGGCCGACCTGCTCCTTGGAGGGGCCGCTCACGATGATCTCGGTTTGGCTGGGAACCTCGAACGCGATGTTCTCGGGGGCCTCCACCACCACCGGATGGGAGAAACCGAGCTGCATCTCCAGGTCCTTGCCCTTGAGGGCGGCGCGGTAGCCCACGCCCACCAGCTGCAGCTTCTTGGTGAAGCCGTTGGACACGCCCTCCACCATGTTCGCCACGAGCGAACGGACCAGGCCGTGGTAGCTTTTGGCCTCGCGCGAGTCGTCGGGACGCTCGACGATGAGCTCGTCGCCTTCCTGCTTGATGGTTATGATCTCGGGGAACGTGCGGGTCAGCTCGCCCTTCGCTCCCTTGACCGTCACCGTGGAGCCGTCGATGGTCACCTCAACGCCGGCAGGAACGGTCACGGGCATCTTGCCGATACGAGACATGTCTTCCCTCCCTTTCCTACCAGATGTACGCGATGACCTCGCCGCCGATGCCCTTCCTGCGGGCGTCGCGGTCGGCCATCACGCCGTTGCTCGTCGAAATGATAGCGGTGCCAAGGCCGCCGAGCACGCGGGGCAGCTCGTCTTTGCCCGCGTAGATGCGCAAACCCGGCTTGGAGATGCGCTTGATGCCGCGGATGGTCTTGGCCTTCTTGTCGCCGTACTTGAGCGTGATCTCGAGGGTGGCGCGGGGCTCGCCGTCGATGACGTCGTAGCCCTGGACGTAGCCCTCCTCCTGCATGATGCGGGCGATCTCGACGAGCTTCTTGCTCGACGGCATGGCGACTTTCTCCTTGCCGGCAGAGTTCGCGTTACGCACGCGCGTAAGCATGTCTGCAATGGGGTCGGTCATGGTCATGGTGAGTTTCTCCTTTGGTCCTTGATGAGCCTCTCGGTTCGGTTCGTCGGCGCCCGTAACGCCTCCGCCTGAACCGTGGCACACCCGTGCGTTTCCTGTATGCGGCCTACCAGGAAGCCTTGGTCACGCCGGGCAGTTCGCCTTTGTTGGCCAGCTCGCGCAGGCACACGCGGCACAGGCCGAACTTGCGGTAGTAAGCGCGGGGGCGTCCGCAACGCGTGCAGCGGTTGTGCTGGCGCGTGGAGAACTTCGGCTCGCGCTTGGCCTTGGCGATCATCGATTTCTTAGCCATGCAATTCCTTCTTTCCTCTCATCGGCCCGCGCGCGGCGGGCCCGAGTGCACTTTCAACGCAGGCCGCGTTCGGCGGCCTTGGGCGGACGACGGGGTGTTATTCCTTGTCCTTGAACGGGAAGCCCAGCGCGTCGAGCAGCGCGAAGGCGGCGTCGTTGTCTTCCGCGGTGGTCACGAACGTGATGTCCATGCCGCGCGTGCGGTCGATCTTGTCGTAGTCGATCTCAGGGAAGATGAGCTGCTCGGTGATGCCGAGCGTGTAGTTGCCGCGGCCGTCGAAGCTCTTCGGGGAGATGCCGCGGAAGTCGCGCACGCGGGGCAGCGCCGTGGCCAGCAAGCGGTCGAGGAACTCCCACATGCGGTCGCCGCGCAGCGTGACCTTGCAGCCGATGGCCTGGCCCTCGCGCACATGGAAGCCCGCGATGGACTTCTTGGCGCGCGTGACGCAGGGCTGCTGGCCGGTGATGACGCGCATGTCGGCCATGGCGGAGTCCAGCAGCTTGTGGTCGCCGGCGGCGGCGCCCACGCCCATGTTCACAACGATCTTCTCAAGGCGCGGAACCTTGTTGATGTTGTCGAGCGCGAGGTCCTTCTCCAGCTTCGGCACGATCTCGGTCTTGTACTTTTCCTTCAGACGAGGAGTCATGTTCCTTTTCCTTTCGATGAATTAAACGCAGGATTTCCGACCCTGCGTCCCTCGCCGCCGAAGCGGCAGGGGTCATATTACTGCAAGTTTACCCTCATTGGTCGTTCGTAACGTCAGCGAGGGCTTCCGCAGTGCCCCGGATCGTGGGGAAAGCGAAGGCGACGCGTACTTGGATACGCAAGCCTTCGGTTTCGCCGCGAGGCGGGGTGCTGCGGGAGGCCGCAGCGTCGGCCGGTTTCGTCGGCCGGTTTCGTCGGCCGTCAGACCGACGAAACCCCTAGTCCTTGTCGATGTCCTTGCCGCACTTCTTGCAGACGCGGACCTTCTTGCCGGCTTCGTTCACGCGCGAACCCGTGCGGGTGGGCTGCTTGCACGTCGGGCACACCAGCATCACGTTGGACACGTGGATGGGGGCCTCGATGGACACGATGCCGCCCTGGGGGTTTTGCTGCGTGGGGCGCATGGCCTTCTTGACGATGCCCACCTTCTCCACGACGACGCGCTGGCGGGTGGGAAGCGCGCGCAGGATGGTGCCCTCCTTGCCCTTGTCCTTGCCGGACAGGACGCGCACCGTGTCTCCCTTTTTCACATGCATGCTGTTCATGGCGCACACCTCCTTAGAGCGTCTCGGGTGCCAAAGACACGATCTTCATGTACTTCTTGTCGCGCAGTTCGCGGGCCACCGGCCCGAAGATGCGCGTGCCGCGCGGCGTGCCGTCGGTGTTGATGAGCACGGCGGCATTCTGGTCGAAGCGGATGTAGCTGCCGTCGGCGCGGCGCACTTCCTTCTTCACGCGCACGACCACGCAGCGCACCACGTCGCCCTTCTTGACGTTGGTGTTGGGAGCCGCTTCCTTCACGCTGCAGATGATGACGTCGCCCAGGCCCGCGTAACGGCGCTTCGAGCCGCCCAGGACCTTGATGCACTGCACCTTGCGAGCGCCGGAGTTATCGGCCACTGCGAGCATGGTTTGCATCTGAATCATTTGCTTAACCTAACTTTCCTCTCGGTAGCTTGGGGCGATCGCGCCAGGCTACTTGGCCTTCTCGACGATCTCAATCAGACGCCAGCGCTTCATCTTGGACAAGGGGCGCGTCTCCATGATGCGCACGGTGTCGCCGACGCCGGCCTCGTTGTTCTCGTCGTGGGCGTGGAACTTCTTCGTTGTGGTCATCATCTTGCCGTACACCGGATGGGGCCTGCGCTGCTTGACCTGCACCACGCAGGTCTTGTCGTTCACGGCGCTCACCACGATGCCCTGGCGGACCTTGCGGGAGTTGCGTTCTTCGCTCATGTGTGTGTCCAACCTTCCTCGACCGACGAGCCTTAAGCGCTCAGCTCGCGGGCGCGCATCTCGGTCTGGATGCGTGCGATGTCCTTTTTGACCTGCTTCACGCGGGCAGTGTTGTCAAGCTGGCTCGTAGCCATCTGGAAGCGCAGGTTGAAAAGCTCCGCGCGCGCTTCCTTGAGTTTCGCCTGCAGATCGTCGGCAGACAGCTCACGGATCTCTGCTGCTTTCATTTATTCCTGCCCTTCCGTTTCCTTGGAAACAATCTTGCACTTGATGGGCAACTTGTTGATGGCCAGGCGAAGGGCCTCTTTGGCCGTGGCCTCGTCCACACCGGCGATCTCGAACATGATGCGGCCGGGCTTGACAACCGCCACCCAGCCCTCAGGGTTGCCCTTGCCCGATCCCATGCGGGTCTCGGCCGGCTTCTTCGTGATCGGCTTGTCCGGGAAGATGGTGATCCACACCTTGCCGCCGCGCTTCATGTGACGGGTCATGGCGATACGGGCAGCCTCGATCTGGCGGTTGGTGATCCAATGCGGCTCGAGAGCCTGGATGCCGTACTCGCCGTGGTTCAGACGGGTGCCGCCCTTGGCGCGGCCCTTCATGGAGCCGCGCTGCACCTTGCGATGCTTGACGCGCTTGGGTACCAGCATTACTTTGCCCTCCTATCGTTACGATCGTTGCGACGGGGACGGCTGGGACGGGAGCTGCCCTCGAGCGCCGGCTGGGGCGCCTTCTGGCCGGGCATGACCTCGCCGTGGTACACCCACACCTGCACGCCGATGGAACCCATCGTGGTGGCGGCGGTGGAGAAGCCGTAGTCGATCTTAGCGCGCAGCGTGTGCAGCGGCACGCGACCCTCGCGGTACCACTCGCGGCGGCTCATCTCCGCACCGCCCAGGCGGCCGGAGCACTGGATGCGGATGCCCTTGGCGCCCGACTTGCGAGCGGACTGGACCGCCTTGCGCATGGCGCGGCGGAAGGCCACGCGGCCCTCCAGCTGCTCGGCCACCGACTGCGCGATGAGCGCGGCGTCAAGCTCGGGGCGCTTGACCTCCACGACCTCGATGTTCACCGGGCCGTTGGCCACCTTCTCCAGCTTCTTGCGAAGCGCGTCGATCTCGGCGCCCTTCTTGCCGATCACCACGCCCGGGCGGGCCGTGGTGACGATGATCTTGATCTTGTCGCCGGCGCGCTCGATCTCCACCTTGGAGACGGCGGCGCGGGCGAGCTGCTTGTCCAAAAACTTCCTGATGGCCAAGTCGTTCGCCAGGTTCTTGGCGTAGTCCTTGTCGGCGTACCAGCGGCTGCGCCAATCCTCGGTGATGCCGAGGCGGAACCCGGTGGGGCTAACTTTCTGACCCATTGACTTTAAGCCTCCTCTCGCGGTGCAACGATGACGGTGACGTGGCTCGAGCGCTTGCGGATGCGCGACGCGGAACCCTTCGCGCGGGGACGGATGCGCTTCAAGGTGGGTCCCTCGTCCACGAAGATGGTCTTCACCACGAGCGACTCGGGACGGACGTGGTGCAGGTTGCCGGCGTTGGCGACGGCGGAGTTGAGCACCTTCTCCACCACCTCGGAGGCGGCGCGGTCGGAAAACCGCAGGATCTCGCGGGCGGCAGGCACGGACTTGCCGCGGATCAGGTCGACCACGACGCGCACTTTGCGGGGCGAAATGCGCACGTAGCGTGCAACAGCTTTAGCTTCCATTGTTCACCCCTTCTATTTCTTCTTGCCCTTGTCGGCGGAGTGACCCTTGAACGTGCGGGTCGGGGCGAACTCGCCCAGCTTGTGGCCGACCATGGATTCCGTGATGTACACCGGCACGTGCTTGCGCCCATCGTGGACGGCGATGGTGTGACCCACCATGTCCGGGAAGATGGTGCTCGCGCGCGACCAGGTCTTGATGACGTTCTTCTCGCCCGCCGCGTTCATGGCCTCGATGCGGCCGAGAAGGCGCGGCTCAACGAAGGGGCCCTTCTTCAGACTTCTGCTCACTACTACTCCTTAACGCTTTGCGCTACTTCTTGCGACGGCGGATGATGAGGCGGCTCGACGCCTTCTTGGGATTGCGGGTGCGATGGCCCTTGGTGGGCACGCCCCACGGGGTGACCGGGTGGCGACCGGCGGACTTGTTCTTGCCCTCGCCGCCGCCGTGCGGGTGGTCGACCGGGTTCATGACGGTGCCGCGGACGGTGGGGCGGATGCCCTTCCAGCGGTTGCGGCCGGCCTTGCCGATCTTGATGTTGGAGTGCTCGGCGTTGCCCACCTCGCCGATGGTCGCGCGGCAGGTGAGGAGCACGCGGCGCATCTCGGAGGAAGGCATGCGCAGGATGGCGTACTTGCCCTCCTTGCCCATGAGCTGGATGCTGGTGCCGGCGGAGCGGGCCATGGCCGCGCCCTTGCCCGGCTGCATCTCCACCGCATGGACGAGCGTGCCGACGGGGATGTTGGCCAGCGGCAGCGCGTTGCCCGGCTTGATGTCGGCCTCGGGGCCGCTCATGATCATGTCGCCCACGCACAGGCCCTTCGGGTGCAGGATGTAGCGCTTCTCGCCGTCGACATAGTGCAGAAGGGCGATGCGGGCCGAGCGGTTGGGGTCGTACTCGATGGTAGCGACCTTGGCGGGCACGCCGTCCTTGTTGCGCTTGAAGTCGATGATGCGGTAACGACGCTTGGTGCCGCCGCCCTGGTGACGCGTGGTGATGCGCCCGTAGTTGTTGCGGCCGCCCTTCTTGTGCAGCGGCGCAAGCAGGGACTTCTCCGGCTTGTCCGTCGTGATCTCGGCGAAGTCCGAGACCGTCTGGAAGCGTCGGCCGGGGCTGGTCGGCTTGTACTGTTTGACTCCCATGTCTTTCCTTTCTGCGGGTTTTCGCTCGCACGCCTCTCCGTACACCGAAAACCCAACGCGTCTTCGTGGGCCCGATTGCCGCCGAGGACCTTGGGGAGGCTTGGCCCTCGCGACTCCGATGCGCCACGCGTCCGGGTGTATCCATCTGTGTCCAGACGCAAACGAGAATTATACGCAGTGGGCAACGGGGATTCAAGAAAAAATATTCGCGGAAGGGATTGGACACAACCTGCGCACAAGTGGGAGGCGGGAGGCGGGGTTGGGCGCGCGGCGGGATGGGGGCGCGACGGGCCGAGGCGTGCGGCTGGCCGGGGGGCGCGGCGGACCGCCCTGTTTTGGCCGCAAATCGCGCCCTATGGCCCTCCGAAGCGCCCGGCGGGGCCTTGCCCGGCGGGCCGGCACGACCCGCGCCGTCGGCGGTTCAACGGACAGCGAAAGAGTCATGGACAAAACAGGCCCCGGTCCACATGGCCTCGGCCAAAATCGGCCCGATTCGGGGCCTTCGCGAGGGGACGCGCGGGAAGGCCGCGCGTTTCCCCAGGCAGGCGGCTTGCGCTTTTGACTATCCTCGTGCGAGGATGTGGATCAGAGGCCGTTTTGTCCAGAGGGGCGCAGCCTCTCCGTTGAACCACCGTTGACACGAACCGGTGTTTGCCGAATCTCGGGCCGGGCCTTCCCTGGTCGGGCGCCGGGCAAGGCCCTCCCCGCCTGACGGGTGGGGTTTTGCCCGGCGAGCCGGCCTGGCCTATGTCAACCCTGGTTCAATCAACCGAGAGGGCACGCCGAAATGGCAGGAAACGCGTTTTGTGCATAGATTCAGGAGGTGGAGGCTCGCGACGGGGGTTCGCGACCTGGCGTTTTCCCGTCGAGAAGACGCAGTGCGGCCGCTTCGAGCAGAAAAACCTATGCACAAGACGCGATCCGTG
>DXCU01000002.1 GCA_019115845.1 Candidatus Rubneribacter avistercoris
GTTCGGGCTCTTCATTTGGCGTTGTCCCATCCGCGCAGGCGCCCATCCGGCCGGGACGTCGCCAAACATAGGGCCAGATGGGCACCCGCGCAAATCTACGTTTGGCAGCGTGATTGTACCACCCTGCCGCGGCGGCTAGATGAGCACGCCCTCATCCCTACACTGGTTGACTGTCGGATCCTGCTTTAACCGGCATCGGTGCGCACGAGTGGCTGGGGTTCGGGGTGCTGCTGGCGTTCTTCATCCATTGCGTGGTCCACGGCGACTGGATCTTCTCGGTGGCTTCCGGGCTCAAAAGCGCCTCGTGGGGCGCGCGCGGCAATTTCGCGCTCGACGCGCTTATTCTTGTTGCGTTCGCAACGGTTATGGTATCGGGCCTCTGCATATCGGGAGCGGTGCTTCCGTTCGCAGGGCTTTACGCCCCAGGCTACTTCTTCTGGGACCCCCTCCATGCTATTTCAGCGAAAGTGCTTTTGGCGCTACTGCTCGTGCACGTGGTCGTTCACTGGAGGTGGATTGCGAGTTTTTCGGGCAAAAGGAAAGGCGATGTTTGCGCCAACAGCTCCGGAGCGGAAACCGACCGGGCTTAGAGGACGGGCGGCAATCAGAGTCAAAAGCAACCTATTTCAGCGAATTGCCATCCTGCGCATCAGCGTCAGTTGAATCCGAATCGAGTCGATGGGTCGCGTCTCTGGTCTTCAATCGAGAAAACAACAACGGGGGAGTCGAGATCCTGTCCGATTGAGTAGTAGATGCCGTAGTGGCCCGCATAGACAACTCGGCATTCCACGGGAGGTCTGGCCGCCTCGTAGGCAGGATCGTAAATCGAGCCTGCCGAGCAGATGATTCCGAGAACCCCGAGCATCCTTTTCACATCGGCGTAATCCTTATCCGATGGAATGTTGGCGAGCTGTAATCGTGCCTCGTCGGTAACGACTACCTCCCTTGCGTTCACTACCGCGCCTCCCTAGCTCTATCTGCCTCGTCCAGAGCCTGGTCGAGAGGAACGAAGCGGCCCGCGAGGTAGTCCTCGTACCCGCGCATGATGGATTTCTGTACACGGATCTCGCGGTCGCGAACCCTCTCATGGATAGCCATCTCCCGATCAAATGCCTCGGCATCCATGACGACCACCGAAGCCGATCCGTTGCGCGTCAGGTAGATGGGCTCGCTGCTGCGTTCGCATTTGCTGACGACCTCTTTGAAGTTCCTTTGCAATTCGCTGATGGGCATGACAACCGGCATGCGACACCTCGTTTCGTAGGGGGAGACTATTGTAGCGCGACTCAGTGATTCTCTACACGTATGTTATGCAAATTTACATAAGAATCATTATAGTGCGAGCTGAATGGCGGGTTTGGGGCGTCTCATGGAGTGCGCGTGGTAGTTTCTTGTGCGCACGGAACTTGACGGGTGGCCTGCATGGAACGATAATTCACTGCAAATATGCCGTTAATTTTATGAAAGGAGTTGCCGATGCCCGCCATTAAATCGCTCTCCGAGTTCAATCGGAGCCAGAATGCGCTCATTGAGGAGTTGGCGGATACGCGTGAGCCGCTGTACCTGACGCGCAACGGGGCGGCGTGCGTGGTGGTCATGGACGCGTCGGCGTTCGATGAGGCTATGTCGTTTCGCAACGAGCTGCTTGAACAGGAGCTTCGCACGTACCGCGGCTTGATGAAAGGGTATGAGGAGGTTCTTGACGGCAACGTGGTGGACGCGGCAGAAGCGGATCGTGAGATTCGCCGCGCCAAAGGTTGGTTGTGAGTGGACGGGTATGAGGTTGTCTACACGCGCTCTGTGGCAGATTTCATGATGACGGAGATCGAGAGCGAGCGCGTGTACGACAAGATTGACGAGTACCGCCATGTGCTCGCGTCGTTTCCTGGCATCGGCCGCAGGTACGACCCCTATTACGATGCCGCCCGCCCGCCGTTTCCGTGCCGGTTCATCGCGGTGCCTGATACGCCGTTCACCCTCTATTATGCGAAAGACGACGATCGTCGTCGCGTGACCGTGTTCCATATTGAACACCAAAGGGCGAACCCTTGCACCCGGTTCGTCGGGGGCTTTGCGCCAAACTAGCCGCCACCCCATGCGTTCCTGCGCGCTCTACGCGCGGCGAACGGGGTGGCGCACCACGGTGCGGAGGTTTTCTGGCTTTGTGCGGCGGGGATCGCCCAGGTAGATCTCGTGGTGCAGGCGCACAGCGGGCACCGCGTCCTGCGCGTCAAGGGCGGTAAGCAGCGCCTCGTCGCTTGCGGGATCGGCGATGTCGCTTTCGCATCCCGACGCGGTGACGAACGCCTCCAAGGCGGCGACGGTGGCGGGTTCGTCGTCGTACGGTCCTTTGTGCATGACCTGGGCGCACGACCCTTCGGCGAACCGCACGAGGCGCACGCGGCCCACATCGGCCCCCGGCTTCTTCGCGGCCGCTTGCCCGGCGGCCCATGCGAGCACGTCCGGCGTGACGAAGTCCGGCTGGCGGATGAGCGACACCCAGCGAAGCGCGCCTTTGTCCGCGATGCGCGAGCCGTCGAATCCGCCGCCCCACCACAGCCCCTCAAGCGGCGGCACCACGTAGTCGAAGTAGCCCTCCGGCTGCCAGCTGCCCATCTTCGCCATCTTGATGGTGTACGAGAGGGCGTAGAGCGCTTCGAGCGCCTGGGCGTACGCGCCGCCCTCCTCGTTCGGGTCGCCCGCGCCCGCCACAGCAAGAAACGTCATCGGCTCCACGTCGATGAGCGCCGGCTTCGCCTTCGGCGCGTAGAAGTCGCGATACTCTTTCTTGAAGTCGAACGCGGCAGCCATGAGGGTCCTCCTTGACGTCGGCGCACGGTATGCGCGGTGTGGGACGGACGGGGCATGGGTACGTCCCCGCCCGTCGGCCATTATAGTGCATCTTGCTTAGCGCGGGCGCATCTCTATCGGGGGCATTTTCAGGGTGATTTTGGAGATGCGCCGAGTCGGACGCTCGAGGCTTCACGTGTGTCCTCGTGCGCATCCCGTGGCCCTCCTATGTGGATTGCCCTGCGCGCACTTGCCGCTTTGCGGCCGATGGGGAATACTGCCCTTCGGGCGAAAACGCCCCCAAGCAACGATATCGGATGGCGCGCATGCGCCGGGAAGGCGCGTCGTGAAGGGACTTGCGCCCCTCTGGGCACGGTTCAAGCAGAGGCCGGACTGGTTCAAGGCCGTCGCGGCCGTCGTCGTCGCATCTGCGGCGGTGTTCGCGGGCGTGGGCGCGGCCAACGCCCTTGCGCCCAAGGTCGAGGAGCCGACGCCTTCCGCCGAGCGCTCTTCCGCAGCGGCCGGTTCCTTTGAGGTCGACGAAGCGGCCGGAGCCGAAATCGCAGAGGACGCCGAAGTCGCCGAGAACCCTGGCGCCGCCCAAGCTGCCGATTCGGGTGCGGACGCCGAACGGCCCGACCCGCGCGTTGTGGCCGATACCGCCCTTGCCGCCCTCGATGCCGCATCCTTTGCAGAGGGCGTCGTTTTGTTCGATTCCGTGACGGGCATCAGCCGCACGCTGGAGCCCGACGAGGCCCCCGCCGTCTTCCAGGCGCTGGAGGCGTATGCGGCGGCGGGGTACGACGTGGGTTTCGTCGTGTACGACCTGGCCACGCAGCGCGGCGTGAGCTACAACGCCGACCAGGGGTTCTTCTCGGCCAGCACCGTCAAGGCGCCGTTTGCAGCCTACGTGGTGCAAAGCGAGGTGGACGGCGGGGGCGCATCGCTTGACGACGAGATGTTCGAGGACCTGGTCATGGAGGGGACGGGCGTCATGGCCTTCGACGACACGAGCGTGTACGCGCTGCGCGACGTTCTGTCCAACGCCATCGTCCATTCCGACAACACCGGCTACGCCCTTCTGCGCGAGCGCTTCGACGACGGCGGGTTCGAGGCGTGGTGCGCGTCGGCGGGCGTGGACGCCGGTGCCTGGGAGGGCGAGTGGTATCCGCATTACAGCGCGCTTGACCTGGCGAAGCTGTGGATCAACGTCGGCTTCTACCTAGCCGAAGGGCAGGGGCTTTCGTCGTGGTACGCGGACCTGCTGTCCCAGACCGACTCGTCGTTTCTGCGCGCGGCCCTCGGGGACCGGGGCGCCGTGCTTTCCAAGCCGGGCTTCGAGATAGACTCGTACTGGGGCGACATCGGGGCGCTCAACGACGCGGGCGTGATCCTGTCCGACGGCGGCGTGTACGTGGCGGCCATCATGTCCGACGCGGACTACGACAGCGACTACCTCACCGAGGACGGGTATCTGATCGCCGATCTTGCCTCCGCGCTCGGCGGCGTGCACGACGACCTCCTTTCGCCCGACGTCCGCGAAGAGGGGGAGGGCGCATGACGACGCGAAAAGACCTTCCCGCGCGCTTTGCGATCCGCGTCCTCGCCTTGGTGCTCTCGGTTTCCCTCGCCGGCGCGCTTCCCGGCGCGGCCCATGCCGACGAAGGGGCCGACGCCGCCCAGCGCGCGGTCGACGACGCCGCGTCCGCGCTGGACAGGGCCGAGTCCCGCATGTCCCAGCTGGTTTCGGAGTGCCAGGAGATAGGTCAAGAGGTGGAGCGGCTCCAGGCGCAGATAGACGAAGCGGCGGACCAAGTGCTCGAAGCGCAGCAGGAGGTCATCGAAGGCCGCGAGGCCCTGGGCCGTGCGGCGGCGGCCGAGTACCGCGATGGCGGCACCGCGCAGTCGCTTTTGGAGCTGGTGCTTGGGGCAAGCGATTTCTCCGAGCTGCTGCGCAACCTCTCCTACCTGCAGAGCATCGCCGATTATCAGACCGAGAGGATCGCCGTCCAGCAGGAGCGCAGTGAGCGCTTCCAGAGCCTGGCAGACGATTTGAACGCCCGCAAAGACGCGCAGGATGCGAAATTGGCCGACCTGGAGGTGCGGAAGGCCGAGGCGGAGCGGGTGGCCGCAGACGCGTCGTCGCGGCTTTCCCAGGCCCAGGGGGACCAGGCTGCCCGCGTGGCCGCGCTGCAAGCTCAGGCCGAGGCGATGGCCGCCTCCGGCGCGGCGGGCGAGCCGGTTGAGGTTGAGGGAGCGAACACGGTTGAGAGGGTCGAGGTGGTTCCCGAGGGAACGCCGGTCGCGCCCGATCCGGCCCCCGTCGTTCCCGATGCGGGTTCGGGCGCGGGCGGCGGTGCGGGCGCGGGCGGCGGCTCGGGATCGGACGGCGGCGGCTTGTCGGGCGGCGTGGCGGGCGGCGGTTCGACAGGCGGCGCCGAAGCCGGCTGGCAGACGGGCGTGGCCTCGGCCTACGGCGGCTCCACCGATCCCTACACGCCCAACCCCGGCGTCACGGCCACCGGCGCGGTGTGCGACGACAATTCGATGGGCGTGGCCGTGCCCATGTCCTGGCCGGGCTACTGGCGCTATTACGGACGGACTGTCGAGATCTCCTACAACGGCATGACGGTGTTCGCCACGGTGAACGACTGCGGCTACATGGGCGGCGGCAGCCGCTCTCTCGACCTGCAGCCCGGCGTGTGGAAGGCCTTCGGCTTCTCCTCCTGTACCGACTGGGGTCTGCGCACCGTGAGCTACCGCTTCCTGTGACGTCGCATCGTCGCATCGGCGCGTCCGCGCTGCTCGCCGTTGGCGCGGCCTTGCCGGCTGGGCCTTTTCTGTTAGGCCGGCGTTGACGCGGACCTCGCCGGAGGCGGCTCGGCGGGGCCGCCCGCAAGTTGGTCGCAAACCGCGCCCTATGGCACGCGCGGGGCCGCCTTCCCGTCCTCCGCTCCCTCCGTGCCCGGAAAAATCCCAGGTCGATAGAATCGCGCGGTCCGTCAAAGAGCCGACCCGGCCTACGTCAGCCCCGGTTTAACAGAGAGGCTGGGCCGAAGTGGCACGGATCGCGTCTTGTGCATGGATTTTCGGGCCGAAAAAGCCCGAAAGCGGTCTGGATGGTTCTCGGTGAAAATGCCGACCTGGGAAAACGATTTCGAGTCCGCACGGTCGGCCGTTGGAACCTATACACAAGACGCGATCCGTGCCACTTCGGAGCGGGTTCGCTGTCCGAACCGGTCCCCCCTCGGTTCTGCACCCCTGCCCCGACGCTGTCCTTTTCCGCAGCGCTTTTCCGCGTTGCGCGGCCATCGCGGCCATCGCTGCTCGCATGCTTGCCCGTGAATCCTCTGCGAAAATCGCGCGCGCGAAGTCGGAATGCGCTATACTGCTTCCCCACATGCGACGACGAAGACGGCGTCGCGCACGGTTGCCGCCTCCAGAGACGGGCTTCGCCGGCTGAAAGGGCCCGGACGGCACGCGCGACGATTCCCTTCCGAGCAGCGGGGCTGAACGCGGGGCGCGCGAGCGCGGACGTCCAGTAGGCCGCGCCGGGTGCTCCCGTCACAGGGCGAAAACGAGCGGGCGGCCGCAGGGCTGCGCGATCGGCGGCCGTGCAAGCGGCTTCGGTCGCGCGGGCGCAGCCGTCAACCGAGGTGGTACCGCGAGAGCCTTCTCTCGTCCTTGGATTCGGGGCCATGCCCCGCCAAGCAGGGACGAGAGAAGGCTCTTTTTGTTTGCGGCGAGGCGCAGGCCCGCTGCGCGGAAAGACGGAAAGGGAAGAGGGACACATGGCGATCGCAGAGGAAGTGGAGGCGCTGCGCGAGCAGACGCTGGCATCCATCGGCCAGGCGGCCGACACCGCCGCGCTCGATCAGGTGCGCGTGGCCGTGCTCGGCAAGTCCGGCACGCTCACGGGCTACCTGCGCAGCATGGGGCAGGTGCCCAAGGAGGAGCGCGCCCAGGTGGGCAAGGCCGTGAACGAGGTGCGCGTTGCGGTGGAGGAGGCGCTGGCGGCTCGCAAGGAGGCGCTGGCGGCCGAGGAGCTGGCCGCGGCCATCGACGCGGCGGCCGTGGACGTGACGCTGCCGGGCCGCGCGCAGCAGATGGGCACGCGCCACCTCATCAACGGCATCATCGACGAGGTGAGCGAGATCTTCTTGGGCTTGGGCTACTCGGTGGCCGAAGGTCCTGAGGTGGAGACGTGCTACTACAACTTCGAGGCCCTAAACGCCCCCGCCGACCATCCGAGCCGCAGCTTGGCCGACACGTTCTACGTGGTGGACCGCTCGGGCGACGAGTGCAACGTGCGCGGCGAGTCCGACGTGCTGCTGCGCACCCAAACCTCCGGCGTGCAGGTGCATGCGATGGAGGACCGCGAGCTGCCCATCTACGTGATCGCCCCGGGCAAGGTGTACCGCCGCGACGTGGCCGACCCGTCCCATCTGCCGCAGTTCCATCAGATCGAGGGCCTGGTGGTGGACAAAGGCATCACCTTCGGCGACCTCAAGGGCACGATGGACTACCTGTGCAAGCAGGTGTTCGGCCCAGAGCGCAAGACGCGCTTCCGCGCGCACTTCTTCCCGTTCACGGAGCCGTCGGCCGAGGTGGACGTGAGCTGCGGCATCTGCCACGGCGAGGGCTGCCGCATGTGCAAGAACACGGGCTGGCTGGAGATCCTCGGCTGCGGCATGGTGGATCCCAACGTGCTGGCCATGTCCGGCATCGACCCGGAGGAGTACTCCGGGTTCGCGTTCGGCATGGGGGTGGAGCGCATCGCCTGCCTGAAGTACAACGTGCCCGACCTGCGCATGCTTTTGGAAGGCGACATGCGCTTCTTGCGGCAGTTCTGAGCCGTGGGGTGGGATGTTCGACAATGCCCAGACGCTCGTCAAGGCTCCGTCGGCCTGACGGCCGACGGAACGCGTCGACGCTGCGGCCGCTTGGCGCACCCCGCCTCGCGGCGAAGCCGAAATGCCCTGCCTCGGCTTCGCCGAGCAGGGCGCGCCCGCTCGGGCGCATGGCGAGGGATCGAACAGCCCACAGGGCTGTTCGATGCGTACCAAAGTACGTTTCCCCTTCGCCTTCCCCACGATTTGGGGCACCCCAAGCGGCCTCACTGACTTTGTTGGACCAGTAGGGTCTTTAGAAGAAGGAAGAACGAACATGAAAGTATCTCTCAAATGGCTTTCGGAGTACGTGGACGTGCCGTCGGACACGAAGGCGTTTTGCGACCGGCTGGATTTGACGGGCACAGGCGTGGAAGGCGTGGAGCGGACGGGCGCTTCGCTTGACGGCGTGGTGGTCGGGCACGTGAAGACGTGCGAGCCGCATCCCGACAGCGACCATATGCACGTGGTGACGGTGGACGTGGGCGCGGGCGAGCCGGTGCAGATCGTGTGCGGCGCGCCGAACATCGCGGCCGGCTTGCGCGTGCCGGTGGCCACGGTGGGCGCGGTGCTGCCCGGCGACTTCAAGATCAAGAAATCCAAGCTGCGAGGCGTGGTGAGCTGCGGCATGTGCTGCTCGCGCCGGGAGCTGGGCATGGGGGCCGACCACGAGGGCATCTGGATCCTGCCTAAGGACGCTCCCGTGGGCGCGCCCATCGCCGACTACCTGAAGCTGTCGGATACGGTGCTCGACCTGGAGATCACGCCGAACCGTCCCGATTGCCTCTCCGTCGTGGGCTTCGCACGCGAGGTGGGCGCGATGTATCGGCGCGATTGGCGCGATCCGCTGCCCGAGATGGCGGCCAAGCTGCAGCTTGATGCGGACGCGACGCCGGTCGATGCGGCCGTGAGCGTGACCATCGAGGACCCGCAGCGCTGCCCGCGCTACACCGCGCGCGTCATTCGCGGCTGCAAGGTGGGGCCGAGCCCCGACTGGATGGTCGAGCGGCTGGCCGCCATCGGGCAGCGCTCCATCAACAACATCGTGGACGTGACCAACTACGTCCTGTTCCTGCTCGGACAGCCGCTGCACGCCTTCGACCTGGACACGCTCAAAAACAGCGAGGGGCGTGCGGATGTGGTGATCCGTGCGGCGAAAGACGGCGAGAAGCTGACCACGCTCGACGGGGCGGAGCGCACGCTCACCTCCGACATGACCGTCATCTCCACGCCCGAGCGCGGCGCGGTGGCGCTTGCGGGCGTCATGGGCGGGCTGGACACCGAGGTCACGGACAAGACGGTGGACATCCTTCTGGAGGCCGCCGCGTTCGAAGCGGGCCGCACGAGCCGTACGAGCCGCAACCTCGGCCTCATCTCGGAAAGCTCCATGCGCTACGAGCGCGGCGTGGACGACCATGGCATGGACGTGCGCTCGGCCGCCGCAGCGGCGCTCATCGCGGAGGTGTCCGGCGGCACGGTGAGCTGCGCCGCGGACAACGACGCGGGCATCGTGGACGAGTGGCCGCGGCGATCCCAGGCTGCCGAGCTGGTTTTCCGCACCCCGCGTTTCTGCGCCATGATGGGCGCGGACATTCCGCGCGACTTCGTGGAGGACGCGCTGCGCCGCCTGGGCTGCGCGGTGGCCGAGGGCGCCGCCGCCGGCGCGCTCGCGGTGACGGCGCCCACCTTCCGTCCGGATCTCGAGCGCGAGATCGACCTGTACGAGGAGGTGCTGCGCCTGTGGGGCATGGACCGCATCCCGGCCACGCTGCCCGGCGGGCGCGAGCGCGTGGGCACCCGCACGCTCGCTGAGCGCGTGATGGACACGGTGAACGACGCCCTGCGCGCAAGCGGCCTCAACGAAACGATGACCTACTCCTTCGCCGAGCCGGGCGATCTTGACCGCCTGCGCATGCCGCACGAGGGCCTGGGCGATCCGGTTGAGCTCATCAACCCGCTCAACGCCGACCAGTCCGTCATGCGCCAGAGCATCATCCCCGGCCTTTTGCGCAGCGTCGCCTACAACCAAAGCCGCGGCGTGAGAAACGTGCAGCTCTACGAGACGGGCATCGTGTTCTACGCCCACGAGGGGAAGAAGCAGCCCAAGGAGCGCCGCAAGGTGGCCGGCGCGCTGGCCGGCGCCATGCGCGATACCGGGTGGAACGACGCTCCCGCCGCGTTCGACTTCTTCGACGGCAAGGGCGTGGTGGAGAACCTTGCGCGCGAGCTGGCGCTGCCCAAGCTGCGCTTCAAGGCGCTTTCCGCCGACGAGGCCCCTCACCTGCAACCGGGCCGCGCGGCCGCGGTGCTTTCCGGCGGCGTCGAGCTTGGCTGGGTGGGCGAGGTGCATCCGCTGGCCGTTGACGCTTATCATGCGCAGGCGCCGGTGGTGGCCTTCGAGCTGGACGCGGAGGCGCTTGCGAAGGCCGCGCGCCCGGCGCGCGACTACCGCGACGTGCCCACGTTCCCGGCGGTGTCCATGGACGTGGCTTTCGTGGTGGATGAGACTGTGACCTGCGAAAAGCTTGTGCAGTGCATGACGTCTGCCGGCGGAAAGCTGCTGGAGGAGGCGCGTTTGTTCGACGTCTACCGCGACGAGGAGCGCGTGGGCGCGGGCAAGAAGTCGATGGCCTTCGCGCTCACCTACCGCGCGCCCGACCGCACCCTTGCGGGCGAGGAGGCGGACAAGGCTCACGAGCGCCTGGTGAAGAAAGTGTGCGCCGCCACCGGCGCCGAGGTGCGCGGGTAGGCCGCGCGGGAAAGGCATGCGTCCATGAGCCAAAGCGTCGCGATCATGACGGATACGAACAGCGGTGTTACGGCCGAGGAGGCCGAGCAGCTGGGGCTGTTCGTGGTGTCGATGCCTTTCGTGGTGGACGGCGAGGAGTGCTTCGAGGGCGTGAACCTGGATGCTACGCGCTTCTACGAGCGGCAGCGCGCCGGGGCCGACATCGCCACGTCTCAGCCGTCCATCGTCGATCTGGGCCGGCGTTGGCACGAATTGCTGGAGCGCTATGACGAGGTGGTCTATATCCCCATGTCAAGCGGGCTTTCCGGTTCGTGCGAGACGGCACGGTCCCTTGCCGACCACGAGCACTTCGGCGGGCGCGTGCATGTGGCGGACAACCAGCGCATCTCGGTCACGCAGCGCGAGTCGGCGCTCGACGCTTTGCGTTGGGCGCGCCGGGGCATGGGAGCGGCGGAGATACGGGCGCGCCTTGAGAGCACGAAGCTGGAGGCCAGCATCTACATCATGGTGGACACGCTGGAGCATCTTCGCAAGGGAGGCCGCATCACGCCGGCTGCGGCCTCCATCGGCTCGCTGCTCAAAATCAAGCCGGTGCTGCAGATTCAGGGCGACAAGCTGGACGCGTTCTCTGTGGCGAAGTCGTTCAAAGCGGCCAAACGCGCCATGCTCAAGGCGCTCGCGCGCGATGTGGAGGAGCGCTTCGGCGGCGTGGAAAACGTGCACCTCTACGTGGCCCACACCGACCGCGCAGCCGACGCGCAGGCCGCAGCCGAGGAGATGCGCGAAGCGTTCGGCGTGCGCGAGGTGTTCGTGGACCGGCTGCCGCTCAGCATCGCCTGCCACACCGGCCCCGGCGCTTTGGGCGTCGGCTGCGCCAAGCGGCAGGACTGACGTTTCCGGCGGCGCGACGTGGCGGCGCGGCCGGGTTTCCGGCTGCGTTTTCTTGGGTTGGGTTTGCGTTCGGTCAGGCATCGCGCTTGGGGATCTGGGTTTTTCCTGCAAGCGCGAACGTTCCGGACCGGTGCCGACGATGACTCCTTGTGGTCCTCGCATGCGTCGCATATGCGCGAAATTTTCCTCAGATGGTCAAAAACCGGAGAAGTCGGGGGAATTTGCGAGAAGCGATGCCTTATGCGGCAACAAAAGCCCAGGTCGGAAATTTTCAGACGCCAAAAACCTGCGAAAAATCCCCCGACTAAAGGAGATTTTGACCATCTGAGGAAAATTTCGCGCATCTTCGCCGGCCGGGAGCACGACTTTGGAAGACGCCTTCGCCAGTTGGGGGACGCATAACGCTTGAACGGCGCGTTGCCGCAGACCGCGCCGATTGCATCGTTGAAAGCCGCGCCCGCCCGCTTCGCATCAGCCAGCTTTCTCGCTGCCCCGTTCCGCTCTGCGATTTTTCCGGGTTCGGCCTGTCTTCCGCTTTGCGAGCGCTCCGCAACAGCGCGCGAGGCGCTACAATACCTCGCGAGCGAAAGGAAGAACCCCATGTACGACGGACAGACCAATCCCGGCCGCAACGACGCATGCTGGTGCGGCAGCGGCAAGAAGTACAAGAAGTGCCACCTTGACTTCGACGAGCGCCTGCAGAGCCTTCACGACCAGGGCTTCGAGGTGCCCGAGCGCGCACTGCTCAAAATGCCGGGCGACATCGAGGGCATCAAGCGCAGCGCCGCCATCAACATCGGCGTGCTCGACTACGTGGCCGAGCGCATCGGGCCGGGCGTGACCACCGAGCAGGTGGACCGCTGGGTGCACGACTACACCGTGGAGCACGGCGGCATTCCGGCCGACCTCGGCTACGAGGGCTATCCCAAAAGCGTGTGCACATCCGTGAACGAGGTCGTGTGCCACGGCATCCCCTCCGAGGCCGACGTGCTGCGCGAGGGCGACATCGTCAACGTTGACTGCTCCACCATCCTTGAGGGCTACTACTCGGATTCCTCGCGCATGTTCTGCATCGGCGAGGTGTCGCCGGAGCGCCGGCGCCTCGTGGAGGAGACGAAGCGCGCCATGGAGGCCGGCATCGCCGCCGTGAAACCGTGGGGCTTCCTCGGCGACGTGGGCGCGGCGGTGAACGCCCATGCGCGCGCGTGCGGGTTCACCGTGGTGCGCGAGTTCGGCGGCCACGGCATCGGCTTCGACTTCCACGAGGATCCGTTCGTGAGCCATGTTGCCCAGGCCGGCACGGGCATGATGCTCGTGCCCGGGCTTGTGTTCACCATCGAGCCCATGGTGAACGCCGGCGCTCAGGAGATTGACATGAGCGACCCCAACGGCTGGACCGTGCGCACCGCCGACGGCAGCGACACCGCCCAATGGGAGGTCCAGCTCGTCGTCACCGAAGACGGCTGCGATCTGCTGTCCTGGTAACGCAAGGAAACGCCCGGCGCCATCGTGCGCGTCGGGCGTTTCCAGGGAGGGGGTCGTCGCTATTTCTGCGCCACCATGCGGCCGATCACGTAGCCTTCGGTGTAGCAGCGGCCAAGCGACAGGCCGAACACGGTGAGCGGGTAGTCGATGCCGCCGTAGAACCCGCCCGAGCAGTTGCCGATGGCGTACAGGCCCTCGATGACCTCGCCTTCGGGCGTGAGGCACTCGTGGTTCTCGTTCACCTCCACGCCCGAGCAGATGGCGCTCATGCGCACGTGGCGGTGGATGCCGTAGTAAGGCGGGGTGTCAACCGGCACCATATACTGCGCGGGCTTGCCGAAGTCCTCGTCCGCACCGGCGGCGCACAGCTCGTTGTAGCGCTCCACCGTTTTCACGAACGCGCCCACATCGGCTATCTCCAGCTTCTCGGCCAGCTCCTCAAGCGTGTCGGCCTTGTACGTGTTGATCTGGCCTTCGAACACGCCTGCGCGCTCCACGTCCTCTTCCGGCATGTACACCTTGAGCGCCTCGGGATCCACAAGCTTGCCGGCCCAGTCGGCGGCGTCCTCCATGTAGGTGCTGTCGAAGATCTGGCAGTAGTGGCCGGCGTCCTCGGCCGAGCGCAGGTAGCAGTTCATGAGCGACATCTCCACCGTTTCGTTCACGAAGCGCTCCCCGGTGGAGTTCTTCACGGACAAAAACGGCATGTCGCACATCGAGGACGGACCCGCGTCGAAGTCGTGGAGCATCTTGGTGTGCGCCAGGTCCTCGATCTTGCCGCCGGCCCACACCACCATCTTGTGACCGTCGCCGGTCTTGTTGGTCTGTTTGGGCTCGAGGTTGGTCATGTCGGGCTGGTAGTAGTAGAGCATGTTGGTGTCGTTTTGGTAGTCGCCCGTGGCCATGATCACGCCCTTGGCGGCGTTGAACTGGATGTAGCCGCCGTCGCCCTTGGCAATGACGCCGACCACCTTGCCGGACTCGTCCTGCACCAGCTGCTCGGCCGGCGTGGAGTAGAAGATCTCGACGCCTTCCTTCGCGGCCGTCTCGGCCAAGGCGCGCATGCCGTCGCCGGTGTTGAGGGGCTTGGGGCCGAAGAACGACGTGACGAAGTTCATCGTGTAGCCCTTGCGGTTGATGAGCGGGATGTGCTGCTGGTTGCCCTGATCGATGACGGGCGCGCCGCTCTCGGCGGACTTCTCGATGACCCACTTCACGGCTTCGCCGGAGTTCTGGGCCCACAGCTCCACCAGCGCGCGGTTCGGACGGTGCTGGCTGTCGGCGATGAGCTGCGACACCAGGTTCGCAACGTCCGCCGGGTCGCTCGTGGCCAGGTCGATGCCGCTGCCGGAGTTGCCTTGGCTGATGGCCTGGCTCTCCTTCTGCAGCAGCGCCACGCTCGCGCCGGCCTCCAGCGCCGAGAGCGCCGCCGGAACGCCCGAGGCGCCGGCGCCCACCACCACCACGTCGAAGTCCTTCGTCTCCTTGACGTCGGTTATGGGCGCGGGCTTCTCGAGGAAGCTCGGCAGTCCCTCGCGCAGATGCCCCGCCTGCGTGCCCGATTCGCCGGTTCCGGTGCCGGTGCCGCTGGCCGATCCGCCGGTCGACGCTGCGCCGCCCGACGTCTGCGGCGCGCACGAGGCGAGCGCGCCCGCGCCCACTGCTCCGGCTGCCGCTATGCCGCCGATCTTGAACAGGTCGCGGCGGCTGATGCCCTTCGCGTCGGCATGTTTGCTCATGGGGTTCTCCTTGATCCTTGGGTTCGGGTCTTTCCCTCGAGTCGCACCATAGCGCCCTCAAGCCTCCCTGTCTTTCGCCCGCAGCTGCCGAAACGGGGATGATTTGCATCACCCTCTCCTATAACCCTGCCAATCATCAGGAAAAATGGTTCATATCCCCCCGACGGCGCACGGGGAGGCGGCCTTGCGCCGCCCTTTGGTTCGGGTACAATGAAACAAGCTGGAACGATCGAGGAGGGGCTGTTTCGCATGAGGGAGACGCCAGCGCATATCGTCGACGACGAGGAACCGTCCTCCGTTGCCGAATCCCCGGTTGAAAAAGGGGACGACGAGCGTCCGAAGCCTCCCGGCCCGCTCTTTCCCTGGATGCCGACCATCCCCATCGCGTTCCTTGGCCTTGGCGCGTATCGCGCGTGGATCGAGATCGCGTTCGTGGGCTCGTTCGTGTCGTTTCCCGCGGCGGACGTTGCCGGGCATGACGCGTTCGACCTCGTGATGATAGCGACGATGCTCCTCTGCGCGGTTCTTGCGAAGCGCACCGGCCCCTACTTCTCGCGCACGCCGCTCTACGCGGGCTCGGGCATCGCGCTCGTGGCGTCCACCTGCTGCATGTTCGCGTCCATCGCGGTGCCGGCTTGGGCCTCCTCGCTGGCCGTGGCGGCGGTTGCGCTAGGCGGCGCGGGCATCGCGGTCGTCATCCTCTTGTGGTCGGAGCTTTACGGGTGCCTCAATCCGTTTCGCGTGGCGCTTTACTATTCGGCGTCCATGATTGTGGCGGCCCTCGTTATCTACGTGTGCCGGGGGCTTTCGGTGGAGTGGCTCGGCATTGCGACGGCGGTGCTGCCCGTTGCCTCGCTTGCCTCGGTGGCGGCCGGCTTCCGCGCGCTGCCGTCCGACGAGCTGCCCGCCGCCCATCCCACCAAGTTCTCCTTTCCGTGGAAGATCGTCCTGCTCATGGCCGTGTACGCGTTCGCTTACGGGCTTAAGGAGTCGTCGATGTACCAATCGACGTTCGGTCCGCATTCGGCGTTCGGCACGCTCGCGGTGGCGGCGGTGGTGTTTTTCGGCGTCATCGCGCGCGGCGGCAAGTTCGACTTCGCCGTCATCTACCGCATAGCCTTGCCGCTCATGGTGGCGGCGTTCCTCATCCTGCCGAACGTGGGGGTGCTCACCCAGGCGGCATCGGACTTCTGCACGAGCGCCTCCTACACGGCGTTTTCCATCCTCGTCATGCTCGTCATGGCGAACCTGTGCTACCGCTACGGCATGTCGGCGGTGTGGCTGTTCGGCATCGAGCGCGCCGTGCGGGCGCTGTTCACGGTGCTTGGCCGGCAGGTCGAATCGTTGCTCGGTTCGCCCGAGTTCGGACTGGCGGGAGCCGATGCCGTGGTGAGCGGGCTTGTCGTTGTCGGGGTGGTGGCGGCCACCATGATCCTGTTCTCGGAACGCGAGCTGTCCAGCCGTTGGGGCGTGGCGTTTCTGGGAGGGGAGGGCGCTGTCGCGGACACGGCGGTGGTGAAGCGCCAGGAGCTTGCCAGCCGCTGCAGCGATCTCGCGAAGCGCCACGGCCTTTCGCCGCGGGAGGAGGAGGTGCTGCTGTTGCTCGCGCAGCACAAGACGATAGGCTCCATCGAACGCGAGCTGTTCATAGCGAACGGCACGGCCAAAACCCACATCCGGCACATCTACCGCAAGCTTGACGTGCACTCCCGCGACGAGCTGATCGACATGCTGGGGCTGTACGAGTAGACGCCGCCGCTTCGCCTGCGGGGCTGGGCTGCGCAGGTTCCCGTCCGAGGAGATTCCTCCCCCCATTTTTCTCAAAATCTCAAACAAACGTTCGCTTAGTGTGATACAATGTACGCGTAAGAAAGAGCCAGTGCAAGCGCTGCCTCGGCGCCGTATCCGGTGGGCAGTCCATAGACGGCGGCTCTATCCCGCGCCGCCCGTACCACGCTTGCAAGATCCTTGCGATCTTCTTGAGCCAAGGGATCATTGTCAGCGAGGAGCTTGCCATGTCCGAATTCTGCCGAAAACCGCAATGCGCCCATCCCGGCGCCGTCGTCCTCATCGAGGCCGTTCCGCTCTGCCAACTCGACCCGCTCGATGCGGCCGCGCTCGCCGCGCTGATCGAGGATGGTGAACGCGATGCCGGATCCGGCCGAGAGGGACTCCCCGTCCGTTGCGCGGCCCTCATGTCGTGTTCGCAGGCCGCTGCCCTTGCGAAGGAGGTCGGCCATGTCGCGTTCTGAGCGAAAGGGCGCGGCGGAGGGGAAGGCGCTCCGGAGGCTGCCCACCTTGCAAGAGCTGTTCTGCTGCTGCGACGAGGAGACGCTCGTGCGCATCGTCATGGACGAGCATGCGTTTCCGGTGCATGCGGGCCCGGCGCCGTCTTCGAAGCGGCGACGGTCGGCGGAGCGGGCGCTTCGCTCGGCCGTCGCCTCCATGAGGTCGCTGCCGACGAAGAGAAAGCGTGGTCGCGGCCGCGCTATCCTGCCGGCCGAGTCGTTCGTGCTCAAGGGGGATACGGGCCTGATCGAGCGGCGCGTGGGGGCTCGCCTGCTTCTCGCCGACGACGTGGCAGCCGCAGCGCGGGCGCTCGGTTCGCACGAGGCCGGAAAGGCCGTTTGCGAGGAGCCTTTGCCTGTGCGCGTCTACTCGGCGGACCCGTGGGAAACGGTGCTGGCCAGCCGCGTGTGCCTGGACGGGAGGTGGTGCGTCCGCGAGCGATACCTCGCGCTCGCCTCCGCGTTCTGGGAAATGACGTTCTTCGGGTTTACGCACGACGCCGCCGTCGCGGGAAGGATGCGGGAGGAGGCCGCTTGGGCGTTGGGCTCTCCTGCGGATTCGGACGGTCCGCCCGCTGCGGCATCCGATCTGCGGGCGGAGCGGGCGCGCGCCTTCGGGCTTGCGGTGCCGGATCCGCTCGATCTCGGCTACCGGTCGGCGTCGGCCGACCGGGTCGGGCGCCTCAATCTCCTGTGCGAGCTTGACCTGTGCCGTCGGCTCGTGAGGGCGGCGCCCGGCCTTGGTCGGGTCGGGCGCCAGGCGGCTAGTCGGCAACCTCCACCAACGTGATTTCGAAGGTAAGGGCCTCGCCGGCGAGGTTGTGGTTCATGTCGAGCGTCGCAATGCCGTCCTCGACGGCCTTGACGAGCACGGGGAAGGGCTGCCCTCCCGGTCCCATCATATACACGGTCTGTCCGACGGGGAGCTTGTCCCCGTCGGGGATCCGGTCGATGGGCATGCGCCTGACCAGGTTCTCGTCCCTCTCTCCATACGCTTCGCCGGCGGGGATGCGCACGGTCTTCGTCTCGCCTTCGGCCATGTCCTTCACGGCGGCGTCGAACCCGGGGATCATCTGGCCCGCCATGCACGTGAACTCGATGGGTTCGCCGCGATCGACGGACGAATCGAATTTCGATCCGTCATCGAGCGTTCCCGTGTAATGCACCTTGACAATTTTGCCTTCGTTGCTCATGGAGGGCTCCTTTTCGTCGGGGTCGATGCCGTCAGTTTACCCGAGCGGGTGCGCGTTTCCGTCCTCGGACCGATCCTGCTCCAACTCGCCACAAGTTCCAAAAGGGGTTTCAAAGCGCATCCGGTCGGGAAGGTCCCGCACGCTCAGCAAGGCGATTTCGAAGTTCAGCGCCTTGCAGACGGCGTCATGGTTCAAATCGAAAACGGCTTGTGTTTCCCCAACCTCCACAAGGCGCGCGGGATAGGCGCTCCCGTCGGGGCGCTCGAGGGTGGCTATCTCGCCCACGGCCAAACGAACCTGTTGCGGAACGTCTTCAAGCGGGATGCTCAGCAGGCGGTCGGGCGTCCTTTCCTCGTACGCCTCGTCGGCGCCCACGCGCACGGTGCGCGTCTCGCCCGGAACCATGCCGCGCACCGCGTTGACGAAGGCCGGCGGCATCCATCCGTCGATGCAGGGAAACTCCACGGGCTGCGCGGTCTGGTCGATGAACACGGTCCCGTCGTCGAAAAACCCCCGAAAGGTCACCGTCGCCATCCGGCCTTCGTTGCTCACCGTTTCTCCTCGGCCAGGTCGGCCAGCGTGATGCGCCTTTCGACCAGGTTTCCTAAAGGCTCCAGGTACGCTTGCTCGTCGGCGTCAAGCCCGCGACGGGCCAGCTCGAAGAGCCGGTCGCACAGCTTGGCCGCAGGGCGTTTGTACACCTCGGCTTCGTAGCCGCGCGCCATGAGGTCGACCTTCGCCCGCTCGTAGTCGGCGGACCGCACGTGCGAGAACAGAGCGTCGAGCACATCCAGGTTCTCCGGCAGGTAGAACAGGCCCTTGACGAGGGCCGCGTAGGCCAGCGCGTAGGGGACGGGCATCGCGTCGGCCGGCCGGATCTCTATGTAGGTTTTCAGTCGGACATCGTTGAAGAACATCGACACCGCGTGCTCCACCTCCGCGCGGGTCATCGTGCGTTCGGCGTAAATGTCGCCGAACGTCTGCTCGGAGTAGCGCCATCCTCCGTCAGGGCAGGGGACCAGGATCGCGGGCGTGTCCAAGATGTAGGAGGCGTAGCGGCGCAGCGTGAACGAGGGATCGAGGACGCCGGGGACCAGGCCGCAGCGGTCGTTGTCCACGTGGCGCCAGATATGCGTGCGGACCAGTTTGCGCGTGCGGGGCGTCCCTTCAAACACAGGGGCGTTGTCGCAGATGAGCGACAGCAGCGGCACGGCGACGTAGGCCAGGCGCAGCTTTCGGAGGCAGTCCTCGACGCTCGTGTAGTCGATGGAGATCTGGGTGGACGCGCTTCCGCGCATCATGCACGGTCCGCACGTGTCCCGCTCTCCCAGGTAGCGGTTCATGAAGTCGTAGCGCTGCTTCGGGATGAGCTCAAGGTCGCGCGCTGCCGCCGTGGGGTGGTACCCTTCCGTGATCGCCCTCATGCCAAGGGGGGAGAGGATGCCTTCGAGCAGCTCCTCGAACGAGGCGAACGCCCTTTCCGCCGCAGCCAGGTTGGCGAACGGTCCCGCCGAAAGCTCCAGCTGCGCGGACGGCTCGATGGTGACGGCCTCTCCGGGACGCGACACGCCCAGAAGGTCCCCTTCCGGGTCCGTCGTGACGTCGGGATAGGAGCTGCGCAGCTGATCGAGCAGCCAGGCCACGCCGTGCTCGCCGCGGTAGGGGACCGGCGATCCGTCATCGCGCACGATGGTGTGCTCAAGCTCTATCCCCAGATCGCCGTGCGTTCCCGCCGGCTTCACGCCGCTTTCGAAGTACGCCGTCAGAGCATCGATGTTGCTCTTTCTCGCGGGTTGGTTGCGAACTTCGCCCGGCGCGTCGCGTCGTTCGCATGCGACTGTTTTATTCATGTAGCAAGCTCCCTGAACCCTGCACCTTCCATGCAATCGTACCGTACTTTGTATACAATACTCTTTCGGTCGCCGACCTTGTCGGCAAATCGGAATCCATTCGTTTTTCCATTCGAGGACGAGGCTGGGTTTGGACGTTCATATCACAAAAAGAACAGCGCTGCTTTTGCTGCTCGACATATTTGCGACGTACGCCGCCTACTGGCTCGCCTCCCTTTTGACCGACGTCGAGGGAGAGGTGTTCGTCAACAACGAGATCTATTTCATCTTGGGCATCCTCGCCGTCATCAACGTGGTGGTCCTGGCCATGTTCCGCCTGTACAACAATTTGTGGGAGTACGCCAGCGTCGACGAGGTCATCCAGATCGTCTTGGCCGTGGTCCTCTCCACGCTCGGCGGCGCGGTGTTCCTCTGGGTCATAGACGTGCGGCTTCCCATCCGCGTGTTCTTCGTCGCCTGCTTCCTGCTCATCTTCTTCATGGGCGGCATGCGGTTTTTGTTCCGGGTCATGCGGCAAAAAGGGCGCGCTTTGGCGTCCGCGCAGCGCCCCTGCGACCGCCCCCGCACGCTCGTGGTCGGCGCGGGCGAGACCGGATCGCTCGCCATCGGACGCATGGCCTCGATGGACCCCCTCATGCCCGGAATCCCCCTCGTGGCCACCGATGACGACCGGGCCAAGCGCGGCAGCCGCATCCACGGTGTGAAGGTGGAGGGCACCACCGACGACATCGTGAACCTTGTGGACAAGTACGGCATCGAGCAGATCGTGGTGGCCATCCCCTCTTCCACGCCCGAAGAGCGCAAGCGCATCTACGGGGAGTGCACCAAAACCGACTGCAAGCTGCGCACCCTGCCCAACGTGCGGGAGCTCTCGCTCGACGAGATAGGCGATGTTCGGCTGCGTGACGTCGATGTGGCGGATCTTCTGGGCCGCGAGGAGATCGTGCTGAACACCCGCGCCGTGTCCGGCTACATCGCCGGCGAGACGGTGCTCGTCACAGGCGGCGGCGGCTCCATCGGCAGCGAGCTGTGCCGGCAGCTGTGCGCGGTGGCCCCCGCCCGCATCGTCGTCTTCGACATCTACGAGAACGACGCCTACATGCTGCGCAACGAGCTTTTGTCCGAATACGACGACATCGACGTGGTCATCGAGATCGGCAGCGTGTGCGAGGAGCGGCGCGTGAGGGAGGTGTTCGAGAAGTACCGTCCCGGCGCGGTGTTCCATGCGGCGGCCCACAAGCACGTGCCCCTCATGGAGGCGTGCCCGCGGGAGGCGCTGCGCAACAACGTGTTCGGCACGCTCAACACCGTGCGCGCGGCCGACGCCTACGGCGCTGCGCGCTTCATCTTCATCTCCACGGACAAGGCGGTGAACCCCACCAGCGTCATGGGCGCCACCAAGCGCATGGGGGAGATGGTGATGCAGTACTACGCCCGCACGTCGAAGACCATCTTCTCGGCCGTGCGCTTCGGCAACGTCTTGGGCTCCAACGGCAGCGTCATCCCGGTGTTCCAGCGTCAGATAGCGGCCGGAGGGCCGGTCACCGTCACCCACCCGGACATCGAGCGCTTCTTCATGACCATTCCCGAGGCGTCGCGCCTGGTCATTCAAGCAGGCGGCATGGCGCGTGGCGGTGAGATATTCATCCTTGACATGGGCGAGCCGGTCAAGATCGTCGACTTGGCGCGAGGGCTCATCCAGCTTCAGGGCCTCACGCCCGACGTGGACGTCAAAATCGCGTTCACCGGCCTGCGCGAAGGCGAGAAGATGTACGAGGAGCTGCTCATGGACGAGGAGAGCACGCTTCCCACGGACAACCAGTCCATCATGGTGTCCACCGGTCAGGACATCGGCTACGACGAGGTGGCTGCGAAGCTCAAAGAGCTGGAGGCGGCCCTGGAGAAGACCGACGCCGAAGCGGTGGCCATTCTGGAGGACGCCGTGCCCACGTACCGCCACACTCCCAACAGGTGAGGGGATCGCCGAACTCCCCGCGGGCCGGCTTCCGCTCGCCGTTTCCTTCCTCCTTGCTCCAGCCTGGTTTCGTGCGTTGCGTTTTCGTTTCCCCGCTTGTCAAAAGGTTCGAACTTTCCTAGGATGGTATCCGTCAATGCGGGTCCCCGCCGTCGAACACATGGGTGGGCGAGGGGCCGCGAAGCATCGCGCCCGCGCGTCGGGCCGGAGGACGGAGGGATCGACATGGCGATCGCGACGGGTATCGTGGGGGCGGCGGGGTTCGCCGGCATCGAGTTGACGAGGCTTGCGCTGCGCCATCCCGATCTCGAGCTGTCCGTCGTCACCTCCAACGAGCTGGCCGGCACGCCCGTGTCGGCGGAGTACCCCGGCTTTCTCGGAGCAACCGATTTGGTGTTCGCCTCGCACGACGATCCGGCGCTCGATGAGTGCGACCTTGTGTTTTTGGCCGTGCCGCACACCGCGGCGCTCGCCATGGCGCCGCGGTTTGTGGAGAGGGGCGCTGTGGTGGTGGACCTGTCGGCCGACTTTCGCCTGAAGGACCCGGGCGTCTACGAGCGATGGTACGCCACGCCCCATACCCAAACCGACCTGCTTGCCCGCGCCGCGTTCGGCCTGCCCGAGCTGTTCGGCGACGACCTCGCCCGCGCTGCGGAGGACCGGCGAGCCGGGTGCGGGGCGCTCGTGGGGTGCGCGGGATGCTATCCCACGGCCACCTCGCTCGCCGCAGCGCCCGCCGTGCGCGCAGGGATTGTCGCTAAGGGCGCGCCGGTTGTGGTCGATGCCATATCGGGCGTCACCGGGGCGGGCAAGAAGGCCACGTCCCGCACGCATTTCTGCTTTGCCGACGAAAACCTGGAGGCGTACGGCGTGGCCACGCATCGCCACACTCCCGAGATCGAGCAGATTCTCGGGTTGGAGGGCCGCCTCGTGTTCACGCCGCATCTCGCCCCGCTCAACCGCGGGCTTCTCTCCACGGTGAACCTTCCCCTTGCGCCCGACGCTCCCGCCGACGCGGCGGAGGTCGTGGAGCTCTACCGCTCGTTCTATGACGACGCGCCTTTCGTGCGCGTGCTCGATGCAGGCTTTATGCCGAAGACCTCCTCGGTCGTCGGCACCAACTACGCCCATGTCGGCGTGGCCGTCAACGAGCCTGCGCGCATGCTCGTCGCGGTGTGCGCCATAGACAACTTGGCGAAGGGCGCGGCCGGTCAGGCCGTCCAGTGCGCCAACAGGGTGTGGGGCCTTCCGGAGGCCCGCGGCCTCGAACCCATCGCCGTTCCCGTCTGATCCCCGCCGATCGCCAGCAAGAGAAAGGCTGCCATGATGATGCAACAGACCACGGCTCCGGCGCCCTTGCGTCCCGTTTCGGCCCCGTTCGGGGCCGCAGTCCCTCCTCCGGAGGGCGCAGGCGGCGCGACGGCGGCGCGGGGCTTTCGCGCGGCGGGAATCCGCGCGGGCTTTCGCAAGGAGCCCGGTCGTCTCGACCTGGCGCTCGTCGTGGCCGACGAGCCGTGCGCATGCGCTGCGGTGTTCACCAAGAACGTGTTCTGCTCGGCGCCGGTTGCGGTGTCGCGCGAGCAGCTGGACGGCGCGGGCTACGGAACCGCGCGCGCGGTGGTGGTGAACTCGGGCAATGCGAACGCCGCCACGGGTGAGGCCGGTCTTGAGGCCGCACGCCGCACAGCGCAGATCGCAGCTGACGCGGTGGGCTGCCCGGCGTCGGAGGTGCTCGTCGCCTCCACGGGCGTCATTGGCGTTCATCTGCCGCTCGATCCCTTCGTCTCCGGCGTGCCCGCGGCTGCGGCCGCGCTCTCGATCGCCGGCGGCTCCGACGCCGCGCGCGCCATCATGACCACGGACACCCGGCCCAAAGAGGCCGTCGCGACGTTTTCGGGCGACGGCGCAGGCTACGACGGATGCACGTTCACGGTGGGCGGCATGGCAAAGGGATCCGGCATGATCATGCCGGACATGGCCACGATGATCGCGGTGCTCACCACCGACGCCCCCGTGGCGCCCGACGCGCTCCACGGGGCGCTCGTCCGCGCGGTCGGCGAGAGCTTCAACAAGGTGACGGTGGACTCCGACACCTCCACGAACGACTCGTGCTTCCTGTTCGCGAGCGGCGCCGCCGCTTCGGGCGGCGCACCGGCCTTCGACCCCAACGGCCCTGCGTTCGAGCGGTTCGAGGAGGCGCTTCACGCGGTGTGCCAAAGCCTTGCCCGCGCCATGGCGTCCGATGGCGAAGGCGCGACGCGCCTCGTCACGGTGAACGTGTCCGGCGCCGCCACGCCCGCCGACGCCGATGCGGCGGCGCGCGCGGTGGCCAACTCGCCGCTCGTCAAAACGGCGGTGTACGGCCATGATGCCAATTGGGGCCGCATCGCGGCGGCCATCGGCAAGTCGGGCGCGACGTTTCGCCAGGAGGATGCGGCCATCGACATCATGGGCATGCCCGTGTGCCGCGGCGGCCTGACCGTCGCGTTCGACGAGGACGAGGCTCTGCGGCGCTTTGAGGCCCCGGAGGTCGTCATCGACGTCGATCTGGGCGCGGGAGATGAGGAAACCACGGTTTGGACGTGCGATCTCACGCACGATTACGTTACGATAAACGGAGATTACCGATCATGAAGTACGCAAAGGACACGCGCCCGAAGGGCGCATCGCATAAGGCGGCGGAGGTCCTCGTCGAGGCGCTCCCCTGGATCAAGAACATCACCGGAAAGACCGTCGTCATCAAATACGGCGGCTCGGCCATGGTGGACGAGCAGCTGCGCGCCGACGTCATGAGCGACATCGTGCTGCTCAAGATCGTCGGGGTGAACCCCGTGATCGTCCACGGCGGAGGGAAGGCCATCACCGAGGCCATGGACCGCATGCAGCTGCCCGTGGAGTTCAGGGAGGGCCAGCGCGTCACCACGCCCGAGGCCATGGAACTTGTGCGCACCGTGCTCATGGGCAAGGTGAACCAGGAGCTTGTGGAAACGCTCAACGCCCACGGCAATTTCGCCGTCGGCGTGTCCGGCGCCGACGCGGGCGTCATCGTGGCCAAGCAGGCCGATCCCGAGCTCGGCCGCGTCGGGAGCATCACCCGCATCAACCGCCCGCTGCTCGACGACCTCGTGGAGGGCGACTACATCCCCGTCGTGGCATCGGTGGCGCTTGGGGAGGACGGAGGCTTCTACAACGTGAACGCCGACATGGTGGCCGGGCACATCGCGGCGGCCATCGGCGCGCACAAGGTGATCTTCCTCACCGACGTGGATGGCCTGTACGAGAACTTCGACGACAAGGACACGCTCATCTCCAACCTGACGCTGTTCGAGGCGCAGTACATGGTGGAGAACAACATCGTGTCCACCGGCATGATCCCCAAGCTGAAGTCGTGCATCAATGCCCTTGAATCGGGCGTGTTCCGCGCTCACATCCTAAACGGTACCACGCCGCATGCCCTGTTGCTGGAGCTTCTGACCAGCACGGGCGTGGGCACCACGATGCATTCCACCGAAGAGGCGTGCACGTTCGACGCGCATCCTCTGGGCAATTTCGCTTCGAAGCTCATAGAAAACCGCCTGCCCGGCAACGGATCCGGCGCTTCGATCAACGGTTAGGAGACGCGCACGATGGGTTTCAACGAGGAAGAGCGGCTTGAGTCCGCCTACGTCATGGGCACGTACGCCCGCAAGCCGGTCGAGTTGGTGCGTGGCCGGGGCATGCAGGTGGAGGATTCCGAAGGCCGCGCGTATCTGGACTTCGTGTCCGGCGTGGGCGCGGTCAGCCTGGGCCACTGCCATCCGGCCCTCGTCTCGGCGATCCGCGACCAGGCGGAAACGCTCGTGCATGTGAGCAACTACTACTACATCGAACATCGCGGCGAAGTCGCCCGCGCGGTGTCGGACCTGTTGAACGCGTGCGTGCCCGAAAAGGAGCGTGCGCCGTGGCGAAGCTTCTTCTCGAACTCGGGCGCCGAGGCGAACGAGTGCGCCTTCAAGCTGGCGCGCCTGCATGCCAAGAAGCGCGCCCACGCCGCTGCGCTCGCCTCCGGCGCCGACGAGGACGCCGCCCGCGCCGCTGCCGACGCGGCGCCGCGGATCATCGTCACGCTGGGCAACAGCTTCCACGGGCGCACGCTCGCCACGCTTGCGGCCACGGCGCAGCCCGCCAAGCAGGAGGCGTTCCAGCCCCTGCCCGACGGCTTCGTCCGCGCGTCCATCAACGACGTGGACTCCTTGGAGGCGCTGTTCGCCGAGCAGGGGGATGCGATCTGCGCGCTCATGGTGGAGTGCGTCCAAGGGGAGAGCGGCGTGCATCCCTGCACGGCCGAGTTCCTGCAAGCCGCCCGGCGCCTCACGCAGGAGCGCGGCGCTCTGCTCATGTGCGACGAAATCCAATGCGGCGTCTACCGGTGCGGCACGCATCCGTTCGGGTTCCAGCATTTCGGCGTGACGCCGGACGTGGTGACCATCGCCAAGGGGATCGCCTCGGGCTTTCCCATGGGCATGTGCGCCGCGCGGGCGGAGGTGGCCGACTCCTTCGCGGCGGGCGACCACGGCTCCACCTTCGGGGGCAGCTGCCTTGCCGTGGCGGCCGCCGAGGCAACCTTGCGCGCCCTTGCCGACGAGGGCGTCGCCCAAAGCGTCGAGCGCGTCGGCGCCTACCTGCGTGAAAAGCTCGCCGCCTTGCCCCATGTGGCCGAGGTGCGCGGCTTGGGCCTCATGGTGGCCGCCGATCTGGACGAGGGCGCGAGCGCGCCCGACGTGGTGGCCGCAGGCTTGGACGAGGGCCTGCTGCTCAACAGCACCGGGCCGCGCACGCTGCGCTTCCTGCCTCCGCTCGTGTGCTCGGAGGTGGACGTCGACGCGCTTTGCGAGCGTCTGGGCCGCATCCTCTGAGCGATCGATAGCGCCTCGCCCCGGCTTCCAGGCGTTCTGGAGGTCGGGGCGAGGCGGGAGGCCGCGTTTGCGGGAATCTTTCCGCACTTTTGAAAATTCTGGACCCGAAGCCTCCCGATATAAGGTACTATTTACTGCATATTTTCGAGGCGTATTTGCGCGATTCTGCATACGCCATGCGAAAATGCGAAAGCGGAACCGTATGTGTTTATCCTCGGAGAACAGAGAGTATCGCAGGCATGAGGAAGCGGCAGCAACGGCATGACATTATTCGCGACATCATTCGCGAGCACAATGTCAAAACGCAGCGGGATCTTGCGAACCAGCTGCAGGCCGCAGGCTACGAATGCACGCAGGCGACCATCTCCCGCGACATCATGGACATGGGCCTGGTGAAGTCGCGCGAGGGCTTCTACGTTCTTCCCGAGGAGATGCGGCTCCAGCGCATGGTTTCCGAACTGGTTGAAGAGGTGCACGTGGCTGGCAACATGGTGGTGGTGAAGACGTTTTCCGGCGGTGCCGCCGGTGTTTCCGCCGCGCTCGACAAAGCCAATCTGCGTGGCGCCCTGGGCACCGTGGCGGGCGACAACACCATCATGATCGCGGCTGAAAGCCCCGAGATGGCCATTGAGGTCGAGCGCGCCATCGACCGTCTGCGACGACGTTAGTCGTCTGTCTTTTGCGCGAGGGACGCTTTTCTCCCTCTTCTCCCAAACGCTGCCAAGCAGCATGAAGCCGTGAGGGCCGCCCGGCGCTCACGCCGTCGCGAAAAGCCGCGATGCGCACAGGAATTCGTGTATCCGCATGCCGACTCCCGGTCGTGCGAATCCGCGCCCCGCCTGTGTCCCGCATCGTAGACCCGGGCATACCCGCAAATGCGAACCCATAGGGAAAGGACTATCGTCATGGCTGATCAGAAAGACAAAGTCGTACTCGCGTACTCGGGCGGCCTCGACACCTCCGTATGCATCAAGTGGCTTCAGGAGGAGAAGGGGCTTGACGTCATCGCCGTGGTCGGCGACGTGGGGCAAGAGCACGAGGGGCTTGAGAAGATCAAGCAGAAGGCCCTCAAGGCCGGCGCGCTCGACTGCCTCGTCGTGGACATGCGGGACACGTTCGCCAAAGAGTACCTGTCCAAGGCGCTTGCGGCCAATGCCCTCTACGAGAACAAGTACCCGCTCGTCTCGGCGCTTTCGCGGCCGCTCATCTCGAAGCACCTCGTGGACGCCGCGCACAAGTTCGGCGCGAAGCACATCGCCCACGGCTGCACGGGCAAGGGCAACGACCAGGTGCGCTTCGAGGCCAGCATCACGATGCTCGATCCCGACATCGAGATCCTCGCCCCGGTGCGCGAATGGGATCTCAAAACCCGGCCCGAGGAGATCGAATGGGCGTTGGCCCACGGCGTGGAGGTTCCCGCCACGAAGAAATCGCCGTACTCCATCGACGACAACCTATGGGGCAGGGCCATCGAGTGCGGCGTGCTCGAAGACCCTTGGACCGAGCCGCCTGCGGACATCTACACGATGACGTCCGATCCCGTTCAGGCGCCCGATGAGCCGCAGTACGTCGAGCTTTCGTTCTCGCGGGGGATCCCTTACATGATCGACGGGGTCCAGAAGAGCTTCCTCGGCATCGTCTACGCTTTGAACGAGGTGGCCGGGGCGCACGGTTTCGGCCGCATCGACATGATAGAGAACAGGCTCGTCGGAGTGAAGAGCCGCGAATGCTACGAAGCGCCTGCCGCCCTCGCGCTCATCCAGGCTCATAAAGCGCTTGAGGACCTGGTGCTCGAACGGGAGGTTTTGCACTTCAAGCTGGGCATGGAGCAGGCGTGGGCGAGCGCCGTCTACAACGGGCAGTGGTTCTCGCCGCTCAAGGAGGCCATCGACGCGTTCATGGCGTCCACGCAGCGGTGCCTGTACGGCACGGTGCGCTTGAAGTTCTACAAAGGAACCTGCACGGTGGTGGGGCGCAAGAGCGCGTACTCGCTCTACGACTACGGCCTGGCCACCTACGATGCGGACGATTCGTTCGACCACGGCGCGGCGCGGGGCTTCATACAGCTGCACAGCCTGTCCACCAAGACGTGGGCTGCCAACCGCCGTCAAGAAGGGGCCCCGGCCGAGCTGTTCGACGCTCGCGACCAGGTGGGTCCGCTCACTCGCGGCAAGTACGAGGACGTGACGCCCATCTGGCGGCAGGTGGCCGATGCCGAGGCCAAAGCCGTCGCGACGACGGAGTAGGGGGCTGCCATGGCGTTGTGGTCGGGCAGGTTCACCGAGGGCGCGGACGCCTTCACGCAGCGGTTCGGCGCTTCGCTGCCGGTGGACAAGGCTCTTTACGCGCAGGATATCGCAGGGTCCAAGGCGCATGCGCGCATGCTGGCGGCGCAGGGCGTCATCTCGCAGGAAGACGCCGACGCCATCGCGTCCGGCCTCGATGGCATCAAGGCGGACATCGAGGCGGGGGAGTTCTCCTTCGACGTGGGCGACGAGGACATCCACATGGCGGTGGAGCGCGCGCTCATCGAGCGCGTGGGCGACGCGGGCGCGCGCCTGCACACGGGTCGCAGCCGCAACGACCAGGTGGCAACCGACACGCGCCTGTTCGCCAAGCAGCGCTGCGGCGATCTTATGCGGGCCAACCTCGAGCTGCGCCGCGCGCTCATGGCGCAGGCCGAGGCGAACTTCGACGTCGTCTTGCCCGGCTGCACGCATCTGCAGCACGCCCAGCCGGTGCTGTTCTCCCACCATATGCTGGCCTACACCTGGATGCTCGCGCGCGACTTCGAGCGCCTGGCCGCCGCGCGCCGCGCCGCCGACGCAAGCCCGCTCGGCGCGGCGGCGCTCGCGGGCACCACGTACCCGCTCGACCGTCAGATGACGGCGGCCGAGCTTGGCTTCTCGCGCGTCATCCCGAACTCGCTCGACGCCGTGTCCGACCGCGACTTTTTGCTCGACCTGTCGTACGCGTGCAGCGTGTCGTGCATGCACCTGTCGCGCTTGTGCGAGGAGATCGTGCTGTGGTCCAGCTCCGAGTTCGGCTTCATCGAGCTGTCCGACGCGTTCTCCACAGGATCGTCCATCATGCCGCAGAAGAAGAACCCCGACTTCGCCGAGCTCATCCGCGGCAAGACCGGGCGCGTGGTGGGCGATCTTGTGGCGCTGCTCGTCACGTGCAAGGCCCTGCCGCTTGCGTACAACAAGGATCTGCAGGAGGACAAGGAGGGCGCCATCGACGCCGCGCAGACGCTCGAGGACTGCCTTGCGTGCGCCGCCGGCATGATCGCCACCATGCGCGTCAAGCCCGAGGCCATGCGCGCCCAGGCGCGCAAGGGCTACCTCGCGGCCACCGACGTGGCCGACTACCTGGCCAAGAAGGGCGTGCCGTTCAGGCGCGCCCACGAGGTGGTGGGCCACCTCGTGCTTTTGTGCGAGCAGCGCGGCTGCGACCTGGACGATCTTGCCCTCGCGGATTTCAAGGCCGAATGCGACCTGTTCGAAGCCGATATAACGGACGCGCTCGATCTTGAGAGCATCGTGGCTGCCCGCACCACCGAAGGCGGCACGGGGCATGCGCCCGTGCGCGTCCAGCTTGCGCAGGCCAAAGAGGCGCTCGCAGCCGACGAATCCGCACTGCGGAAGGGGTGAGCGACGCCCGGGGGCTTCGGAAAGGCGGGGGCGTGGGAGGGGCCGACCCCTCCCACGCCGCTTCTTTTCAAGCTCCGACCGGGCGTTTTTCCTTATGACCTTTTTCCAACGAACTTGTGTTGTTTCACAGGGTCCCGCGCCCCGATGTTACAATGAACGGGTTTTTGGAGGTGGTCCGTGGCTTCGCGTTCGATAAAAAACAGGCCGAGCATCAAAAAGAAGCATCCCATCGTCGGCCTGCTCATGGTGCTGACCGTCATCGTGGCCGTGGTGGTGGCGAGCGGCGTGGGCATCTACGCCCTGGGCACGTCGTGGATCGGCGACCTGGACGGGTACGACGTCTCCCAAGCCGAGGAGCTCAACGTGCCCCATCCGTCGGAGGTGTACGCGTCCGACGGGACCACGCAGCTGGCGAAGCTGCAGCTCGAGAACCGCGATCCCGTCTCGTCCTTGGACGAGATCAGCCCTTATGTGACCGAGGGAACGGTGGCCACCGAGGACGAGCGCTTCTACGAGCACGGCGGATTTGACCTGTGGGGCATCGCCCGCGCCGCCGTCGTGACGCTGACCGGGTCCGGCCGGGAGGGCGCCTCCACCATCACGCAGCAGTTCGTCCGCAACACCATCCTCTCCGACGAGATGACCGACATCTCCCTCAAGCGCAAGGTGCGGGAGATGTACTTGTCGGTTAAGCTGGAGGAGGTGTACGACAAAGACGAGATCCTGCTCATGTACCTGAACACCATCAACTACGGGAACGGAACCTACGGCATTCAGGCCGCCGCGCAGCGCTACTTCTCCAAAGACGCCGTGGACCTCACGCTTGCCGAGGCGGCCGCCCTCGTGGGCATCCCCCAGTCGCCCACCTACAACGAGCCCATCCAGAACCTCGAGAACTGCTTGGCGCGGCGCAACGTGGTGCTCGACCGCATGCTTTCGAACGGCTACATCACGCAGGAGGAGCATGACGCCGCCCAGGCCGAAGAGCTTGTGCTCAACGTGACGGAGCCGTCGACCGACGGCATACTGGCGTACCCGTACTTCACAAGCTACGTGATCAACACGCTCCAGGAAACGTATTCCCAGGCCGAGATATTCGCCGGCGGCCTCAGGGTGATCACGACGCTCGACGTGGCAACGCAGCAGGCCGCCGAAGAGGCGGTGCGGGCCAAGGAGGCGACGCTCAACGACGCCATATCGGGTTCGCTCGTGGCCATCGACCCCGACACGGGGCATGTCAAAGCGCTGGTCGGCGGTAAGGACTATTCCGTGAACCAGACCAACCTCGCCACGGGCCAAGGCACCAACGGAGGCCGCTCGTGCGGTTCGTCGTTCAAGACGTTCACGCTCGTGGCCGCCCTCGAGGCGGGGATCAATCCGAGCACGCTGGTCGACTGCTCCTCTCCGGCGGTGATCCCCGGAACCGACTACACCGCGAGCAACCCGCTCAACAACATCAACTACCAAAGCTTCGGCACCATCAGCATGCAGCGCGCCTTCGCGAAATCGTCCAACACGGGGTTCGTGCGTCTGCAGATGGCCCTCGGCACCGACAAGGTGAAGGAGGTTGCCAGGCGCATGGGCATCACGTCGGAGCTGAACGCGAGCGCTTCGCTCACGCTCGGCACGGACAACGTGACCATGCTCGACATGTCGAAGGCCTACGCGACCATCGCCTCTGGCGGCATGGGCCACGACGCGCAGCCCATTCTGCAGATATACGACAGCGAGGGCAAGGTCATAGCCGATCACACCGCCCCCGAAGGGGAGCGCGTCATCTCGGCGGAGGTGGCCAAGGCCGCCACCGACGTGATGAAGACCGTCGTGACCGACTACGACGGAACGGGCACCGCCGCCCGGCTCGACAACGGCCAGGAGGTGGCCGCCAAAACGGGCACGAGCTACGAGTACCACGACATCACGTTCTGCGGCATCACCCCGCAGCTTTCGGTGGCCATCTGGTTCGGGGATCCCAGCAACGTCGAGACCATCCCGTCATCGGTGGGTGCCGACGATGTGTTCGCCGACTTCATGAACCGGGTGCTGGAAGGTCAGCCGACCGAGGAGTTCCCCGATGCCGACGATCCGGACTACCAGGCGTCGTACACCAACTCCACCTACCATATCGGCGGCTACTCCTCGTCGTATTCGGGATCGGGCTATCAAAACGCAAGCGGCTCGTCCGGGTCCGGCAACTCCTCCGCGCCCTCTGATTCGGACAGCGCAACGGGCGGCTCCGCTTCATCGTCGGGCAACGGGAACGGGTCGTCCGGCTCCTCGAACGGCTCCGGCGGTTCCTCCGACGGCGCAGGAGGGTCTTCGTCCGGCGGTGGGTCGTCGTCGGGAAGCGGATCCTCGGGCGGGTCGTCCGGCGGAGGGGCTGGTTCTGGCGGAGGGGCTTCGGGCGGTTCGGGAGGCTCCGGTAACTCCGGCGGCACGAACGGCTCCGGCGGCGGATCGGGGGCCGGCGGCGGGTCGTCGTCCGCCGACGGCGGAGCCGACTCCGGCGAATGATCGACGTAAGGAAAGAAAACGCCGCCCTGCGGGGCGGGCGATGACGGAGAGCAGGTAAGGAATGGAACGATCGAAACGCATCCGGGCGGTTGCGACGGTGCTCGCGGCTGCGCTCGCGCTGTTTGTTTTGGGGGGCTGCGCTCAGCAGGGAACCGCCGCGAACCAGCAGCAGTCCCAGAATCGCGCGTACATGGCGCAGGTCAACCAGGTGATGGAGGACTTGAAAGGCAGGCTCGAGGGCTTTTCCGACGCGGTGTCGCGCGGCGATGTCGTGGGCATGCGCACGCAGGCCGACAACGCGTTCAAGGCCATTGACGACCTGAACGGACTTGAGGCGCCCGATGATCTGAAGGATGTGCAGCAGGAGTATGTCGACGGGGCGGCCAAGCTGGAGGAGGCCCTGAGCGAGTACGTCTCGCTGTACACGGAAATCGACAGCGCCACCGATGCGCAGCCCTTCGACTGGGCGTCGTACGACGACAGGGTCGCCCAGATCCAAAGCCTGTACGACGAAGGGACGGGCAAGCTGCAGTCAGGCGACAACAAGGCGTCAGAGAAGAGCTAGGGGCTTCCGCCTTTTTGCAAGGCGGCCAAACAGAGGCGAATCGCCCTTCGAAAGCCGATCCCGCGCGACGAATCCGTGCGGGATCGGCTTTTTCTTTGCAGGAAAGGCTCTTAGGGCTTGGGTCCCAGCGACACCACGATCACCACCATGCCGTCGCGGATGCTCTGGCTGATCACCGTTCCTGCCGGAACCGTGTCCGAGTACTCCTCAAGGTAGCCGGCCTCGTAGCCGCTCAGAAGGGACACGGCCTCGGCGAAGGTCCTTCCCGTCGTGTCGGGGGGAGCGGCGCTGCCTTCGACGTTGCGTTCGCTCTCGTCGGTGCGCGCCTCGTCAGCGCTGGAGCCGGCGGTGCCATTGGCCGCCGACCCGTTTTGGACGGCGGCGCCCAGCTTGCTTCTCTGCTCGGCATTGTAGGCGTTTCCGTACGTGGGATCCTTCGTTTGGGGGAACTGCTCGACGGGGCGTCCCTCGGTGGCGCGATCCATGAAGTCCTTCCACAGCGCGTTGCAAGTGAGGCTCGTGTCGGTGCGGATGGCGCCTGCGGGGTTGCCGATCCAGGCCGCTACCGACAGTGAGGGGGTGTAGCCCACCAGCCAGTGGTCCGCGAAGTCGCTCGACGTCCCGGTCTTTCCCGCTACGGGCTGCCCGTTGGCCAACCGCGCGTCGTAGGCGGTTCCCTCGCTCGTGTCGAACACCGCGCGCAGGACCTTGGTCGTGGCGCCCGCCACCTCCTCGCTGATGGCGCGCTCGCTTGTGTCGGGCGCCTCGTAGATGACCGCGCCGTTACGGTCCACGATCTTGGTCACCACCACCGCGTCGCGTCTGACGCCGCCCGCCGCCAAGGTGGCATAAGCGCTCGCCAGGTCGAGAGGCGACACGTCGGCTGTGCCCAGCGTGGTGGTGTACACCGTGTTGAACGGGGTCTTCACCCCCAGGCGGTGCGCCATGTCGGTGGTGGCCTGCTGCCCCAGCTTCTCGGACAGGCGCAGGTACCCGGTGTTGGATGACACGCTCGTGGCGCTTTGGATGCTGCGGATGCCGTAGTTCGCCCCGCCGAAGTTCTCGAAGCTGAGCGAAACGCCGTCCACCGTGTGGGTCATGGGCGAGGTGCAGTCGATGAGGGTCTGCGGATTGATGCCCTGCTCGATGGCGGCTGCCAGTGTGAACGCCTTGAACGTGGATCCCGCCTGACGGCCTGACCCGCCTCCCTCTTGGCCTGTGGCAAGGTTCACCTGGCTGTCCCCCTTGCCGCCCACCATGGCCTTCACCTGGCCCGTGGCCGGGTCGATGGCCACAACGGACGCGTCCAGCGCCTCGTCCATGCGCCCGCGCTGCGCCGCGCAGGCGGCCTCCGCCTTCTCCTGCAAATCGGGGTTGAGGGACGTGTATATGGTCAGGCCGCCCTCGAACAGGTCAGCGTAGGAGCATCCGTAGGGATTGTTCTCCTTGAGCAGCAGATCGCGCACGTAGCTCGTGAAGTGGTAGTAGGCGTAAATGCCGTCGGCCGGCGCGTCGGGGGCGGGGTTGAGCCCCAGCTCCTCGGCCGCCGCCGCGTCGTGCTCCTCCTGCGTGATGTCGCCGGCCGCCAGCATGCGGTCGAGCACCACGTTGCGGCGCGCGAGGCACGCGTCGGGGTACTCCTTGGGGTTGAGGTAGTTGGGGGATTGGGGAATGCCCACCAACGCGGCCGCCTGCGCCAGCGTGAGGTCGGCCGCCGATACTTGGAAGTAGTTTCGCGCTGCGGCCTCAATGCCGTAGCAGCCGTCTCCGTAGTTGATGGTGTTCAGATACATGAGCAGGATCTCGTCTTTGGAGTAGCGCTTTTCCAGATCAATGGCCAACTCCGCCTCGCGCACCTTGCGCTCGAAGGATATCTCGTTCGCCTCCTGGGTGAGCACCGTGTTGCGCACGAGCTGCTGCGTGATGGTGGAGGCCCCCTCCAGGTCCCCGCCGCGCAGGTTGTTCACCAAGGCGCGCGCTATGCCCGGCAGGTCCACGCCCTCGTGCTGGTAGAAGCGCACGTCCTCGGTGTCCACCGTGCCCGCCAAAACGTACGGGCTGATCTGGTCTATCTCCACAGGATCGCGCTTCTCCAGCTGAAACTGGGCCAAGACGGTCTGCCCATCGTCGGCGTACATGACCGATTCCTGCGCGTAGTTGGTGAAGGAGGCATCCTCGATGGGCGGCAGATCCGCCGTCCATCCGTCCATGACGCCCATCACGCCGCGGACGCCGCAGTACGCGACGAAGCACAGGGCGGCAACGGACAGGAGGAGCACCCATTTCACGGCGTGGGTGCGCATTTCGCGCTGTTTTCGGCGTATTTTCATCGTTCGACTATACTACCATAGCGTTGTAACCGAACCGTTTCTCGCGGGCGAGAGCGCCGTTCGCGGACGTTGCGCCGCGCAAGCGGCCGGACGCGCCGGCTCCGCCCGCCCTCCCGGACAAAGACGAAGGAGCGCCATGCTGCACGATGTCGAACTGCTCGCCCCCGCCGGAAGCCCCGCGGCGCTCCATGCCGCCGTCTGCGGAGGGGCCGACGCGGTCTACCTCGGCCTCGACTCGTTCAACGCCCGCCGCGGCGCGGAGAACTTCACGGTCGAGACGTTTTCCGCAGCCTGCGACTACGCCCATCTGCGCGGCGTGCGCGTGTACGTGGCGCTCAACACCGCCGTGCTTCCCTCGGAGGTCGATCGCGCCCTCGAGACCGCGCGGCAGGCCTACCGCGCCGGCGCCGACGCCTTCATCGTGCAGGACGTCGGCATCGCCTCCGAGCTGTCGCGCACGCTTCCCCAGGCCGGGCTTCATGTTTCGACGCAGATGAACACGCACAACGAAGCGGGCGTCCGCGCGGCCGCCAAGCTGGGTGCGCGTCGCGTGACGCTTGCCCGCGAGCTGTCGGTGCAGGAGATCGAGCATCTGTCCTCCGTCGCCCGCGAGCTGGGTATGGAGACGGAGGCGTTCGTCCACGGGGCGCTGTGCGTGTGCTATTCGGGCCAGTGCTTCATGTCGTCGCTCATAGGGGGCCGCTCCGCCAACCGGGGCCTGTGCGCCCAGGCGTGCCGGCTGCCCTACGAGCTGCGCAACGTGGCGCAGCGCAAAAGCCTACCCTCCCCGGGCGATCATCTGCTCTCTCCACGCGACCTGTGCGCCATCGACCTGCTCCCCGCGCTCGTGGAGGCGGGCGCGGCGTCCTTCAAGATAGAGGGCCGCATGAAGTCCCCCGAGTACGTGTGCGCCGTCACCGGAGCCTACCGCGCCGCGCTCGACCGCGTGCTCGCCTGGCGCTTGAGCGCCGAGGACGGGAAGCCTCCGCGCTCGACCGAGGAGGAGCGCGCCGCCCTGGCCGAAGCGTTCTCCCGCGGCTTCACGACCGCCTATCTGACGGGCGAGCGCGGCAACGGCATCATGAGCTATGGGCGTCCGAACAATCGCGGCGTGTTCGTCGGACGCGTCGCGGGCGTTCGCGGTGGAGAGGCGTTCGTCGCGGCGGAGCGCGAGCTTGCGCGAGGCGACGTCCTTGAGTTTTGGACCAACAAGGGCCGCTTCGCCTACCAGCTTGGCGACGTGGAGTTTGACCGCGAGGGCAACGTCCGGACGCACCCGGACAAGCCGGTGGGGAAGGGGGATCGGGTGTTTCGCGTTCGCAGCGCGGAGCTGTCCTTCGCGGACGACCCACTCGAGCCGCGCGTTCCCGTTGCCGGGCGGGTCGCCTTGCGCAAGGGAGAGCCCCTTCGCGTGGAGTTCTCCCTCGCGCCGCGCGCTCGGGCGGACGAGGCGGCGCGAGCGATCGTGGGGGTTGCCGAAGGGGAGCCGGTCGAAGCCGCGCGCACCAAACCCGTGTCCTGCGAAGACGTGTGGGCCCACGTAGACCGCCTTGGCCAGACGCCGTTTGTCCTCGAATCCCTCGAGGTGGACCTCGACGAGGGCGTCGGCATCGGCTTCTCGCAGCTCCACCGGGCGCGCGCCGCCGCCCTCGAGCGCTTGGAGGAGGCGCTGCTCTCCTCCAAGCGCAAGCGCAGGCTTCCGCGTGTGGAGCCGCGCTCGGCCTTCTCCTTCTCGCGTCCGCGAGGGATGACCATCGCCGTCTGGGCGACCAATCCCGCGTGCGCGCGAGCCGCCAAGCGCGCGGGGGCCGATGTCGTCTACGTCCCTGCGCTGAACCGCAAGCGCGGAGAGGCCGTCGTCGCCGGGCAGCGCTCGCAAACGGCCGAGCAGGCGGGCTATCCCAAGCAGGCCGTCGTGGCCCTGCCCGTCGTCGAGCACGATCCGGTCGAGGGCACGCGCGAGGCGGCCCTCGGTTTCGACCCGTGGCGCTACGTCAGGTCCGGCAAGCCGGTGCTCGCCGAGAGCCTGGGTGCGCTTGTCCGCGCCGCCGAGATGGGGGCGCAGGTGGAAGCGGGCCCGCACATCCCCGTGACCAATGCGCTCTCCCTGGCCGCCGTCGCCGAGCTGGGGGCGACCCGCGTGTGGCTCTCGCCCGAGCTCACGCTTGGCCAGATCGCCGATATGGCCGAGGGCTCCCCGGTCGATCTGGGCTTGACGGTTTCGGGGGCGCAGGAGCTCATGGTGACGGAGCACTGCCTGCTCATGAGCCAGGGACCCTGCGATGAGGACTGCGACGCGTGCCCGCGCCGCAAAAGCCCCCATTACCTCAAAGATCGCAAAGGCTTCGAGTTCCCGGTCGTCACCGACGCCCTTGGCCGCAGCCACCTGTACAATGCGGTGCGGCTCGACGTGGTCCACGCCATGCCCGACCTCATTGGAGCGGGCCTGTCGGCGGTCATGGTGGACGCCACCCTCATGAACGTCGAGGAGACGTCCCGGGCCGTCGCCCGGGTTGTCCGTGCGCGCAGGTTGGCCAATGTCGGCGAAGGCGCGGTGCCCAAGGAGCAGGGCACGACGAGCGGGCATCTGTTCCGAGGCGTCCAATGAGCGTCGGCGGACGCCGCCAGGCGGGCATATGGTAGAATCCTTAGCCGTCGAACGAGGATCGAAAAGAGGAAACGATGTTATCCGCTGAAGAACAACTCCACGTTATCGCGTCCGGGACGGCGCAGATCGTGCCGGAAAGCGCGCTGCTTGAGAAGCTCAAGCGCGGCAAGCCGCTCAACATCAAGTTGGGTGTGGACCCCACGGCCCCCGACATCCACCTCGGCCACGCCGTGCCGCTGCGCAAGTTGCGTCAGTTCCAAGACCTCGGCCACGGCGTCACGCTCATCATCGGCGACGGCACCGCGCTTATCGGCGATCCCTCGGGCCGCAACTCCACGCGCCCGCAGCTCACGTCCGAGCAGATCAAGGCGAACGCCCAAACCTACGTCGACCAGGCGTTCAAAATCCTCGATTCCGAAAAAACCACCCTGCGCTACAACTCCGAGTGGCTGCTCGCCCTCAACATGGAGGGCCTGCTGAAGCTGGCCAGCAACTTCACGGTGGCCCGCATCCTCGAGCGCGACGATTTCCACAACCGCTACACGCAGGGCCAGTCCATCAGCCTGCACGAATTCCTCTACCCGCTCATGCAGGCCTACGACTCGGTGGTCATCAAAGCCGATGTCGAGCTGGGCGGCACCGACCAGCTGTTCAACCTGCTCGCCGGTCGCGAACTCATGGAGAAGATGGGCATGGAGCCACAGGTGTGCCTCACGCTGCCTTTGCTCGAGGGCACCGACGGCGTGCAGAAGATGTCGAAGAGCTACGGCAACTACATCGGTCTGACCGACGAGCCGGCCGATATGTTCGGCAAGGTCATGTCCATCCCCGACGAGCTCATGGTGAAGTACTACCGCCTGGCCTCGGCGCTGCCGGTGGACGAGATCGACGAGATCGAGCGGGGCCTTGCCGCCGACGAGCTGCATCCCAACAAGGTGAAGCGCGCCCTCGCGCGCAACATCGTGGCCGCCTATCACGACAAGGCGGCTGCCCAGGCGGCCGAGGAGCAGTTCGACCTCGTGTTCAAGCAGCACGCCGTGCCCGACGACATCCCCGAGTTCGCAGCCGACCTCTCGCCCAACGACGAAGGCAAGGTCTATTTGGCGAAGCTGCTGGCCGACGCGGGCTTGGCCGCAAGCGCCGGCGAGGCGCGTCGCCTCATCGACGGCGGCGGCGTGAAGGTGAACGGCGAGGCGCTGCCCGCCAAGTCCTACAACGTCGATCCCGCGCTGCTCGCAGGCGCCACGCTCCAAGTGGGCAGGCGCAAGTTCGTGAAGCTCGTCTAGCGGCTCCTGTCGGGCGGCCTCGGCCGCCCGAATTTTTTTGAAATCGTCGCAAGGATCCGCCTCGCCCGTTCGTGTTGTAAGCGAAGGCGAAAAGAGAGGATCCCAGGAGGGCCACCATGAAAAAGACGATAGCCATCGTGCTTGCATCCGCGCTCGCGCTGTTCGCGCTTCCCGCTCTGGCGTTCGCCGCCAACGCGGCGGGGTTCGCCCCGCAGGGGCGCGATGGCGCCCAGGTGCAGACGGCGCTTCCCGCGACCGGCGGATGTCCCGGTTATGCCGATGCGGACGGCGACGGCATGTGCGACAACCGCGCGGTAGGCGCCTCGCAAGGTTGCCCGGGATACGCTGATGCGGACGGCGACGGCGTCTGCGACGCATGCGGCAACGCGGGCGTCGCATGCGACGGCTATGTTGACAATGATGGCGACGGCGTGTGCGACGCGTACGAAAGCGGCGCCTGTCCGGGCGCGGCCGGTCAAGGGCGCGGCCAGGGCTGCGGCGGACTCGGCGCCGGCCAAGGGCGCGGCTGCGGCGGGCACGGCGCGTGTTGGAACCGTTAGGCGCCCTTCCTCCAGCGGGTTGGACATGCGCGCAAGCGAGGATATAGAAGACGCCATGGGGCGGCATGCGGATGCCGTCTGGCGCGTCTGCGTGCTCTACTTCCGCTCCCATGCCGATGCCCAGGACGCGTTCCAGGATGCGTTTCTCAAGTACGCGCTTGCCGACCAGGTGGTTTTCAACGGCGACGAGCATCGCAAGGCATGGCTTGTCCGCGTGGCGGCCAACGTGTGCAAAGACATGCTCAAAGCGGCGTCGCGCAGGGTTGCCCCGCTTGACGAGGCGGACTGCGCCGAGCACCTGGCCTCGTGCGACCCCGCTTCCCAGCCCGCCTCGTTCTCGAGCGAGGTGGTGGATGCCATGAGGTCGCTCGACGATCCTCCGCGCACCCCGCTGTACCTTTCCCTGTACGAGGGGTACAGCGCCCCCGAGATAGCTCGCATGGTGGATGCCCCTGTCAACACGGTCTATTCGTGGATCGCGCGCGGGAAGCGGCAGCTGAAGGAGGTCTTGTCGTGAACGACCTGCAAAACCGCGTGCGCCAAGCGTTCGACCAGGTGAAAGCTCCGGCCGATGTCAAGTTTGGCGCTTTGGCCCGCATAGAGGCCGCAAGGTCCGCGGCCGCGGAGGCGAGCGCCCCCTCCTCGGCCCGATCCTATCTTGACGGACGCGCCCTTCGGCTCGAAGGGTCGCCCGCTTGCAAGCGGGACGGCGCGTCGCGCCGCTTGCGCATGCTGCGGCTTCGTCCCGTCGCGGCGCTGGCCGCCTGCCTCGTCCTTGCCGTCGCCTGCTTGGGCGCCTGGCGGATCTACGAGCAGCCTACCGCATACGTGGGAGTTGACGTCAACCCCTCCCTGGAGCTTGCCGTGAACCGATTCGGCATCGTGGTGGAGGCGAAGGGACTCAATGAGGGCGGTTCCTCCCTGTTGGAGGCCGTGCCCTTAAGCCATCGCAGCTACCAAGACGCGCTCGGGGCCCTTGCTGCGAGCGACGCCTTCTCTTCCTATGTTGGCGAGGACTCTTTCGTGGAGATCAGCGTCACGGCGGACGACGAGCGACAGGCTCAGAGCCTGAGATCGCAAAGCGATCAAACCCTCTCGTCCCTTCCTTGCGGCGGTGCGTGCGCCATCGTCGATGAGCAGACGCGTGCTGCCGCTTCCGCAGCGGGCATGGGGGTTGGACGCTATCGGGCCGCGTGCGAGCTTATGGAGCTTGACCCCGACGCAACGCTCGAGGAGTGCGCGCAGCTCAGCATGCGCGAGCTGCGCGACCGCATAGCCGCATGCGGGGGAGAAGGGGACGGCGGGAAGCACGGATACGGGAAGCGCTCGTCGGAGGGCGAGTCCGCGATTGGGTCCGGCTGCGGAAACGGCGGCGGTCGCGGGCGAGGGGCGGCATAG
>DXCU01000014.1 GCA_019115845.1 Candidatus Rubneribacter avistercoris
GTCCAGATCGACAAGTCCAAGTGCATCGGCTGCCAGTTCTGCGCCATGGCCTGCCCCTACAACGTCCGCTACCTCAACGAGGAGGAGGGCGTGGTGGAGAAGTGCACCCTCTGCGAGCAGAAGGTCGCCCAAGGAGAGCTTCCTCAGTGCGTCGCCCAGTGCGGAGGCCGGGCGAGGTGGTTCGGGGACTTAGAGCAAGGTATTGAGTCTTTTGAGGCTCCTGCCGACTGGCTCCACTTAGATGGCAAAACCTACGAAGACGTGGCCTCCGGGCGCGTCAAGTTAGGCGAGTACGCCAACGGCTTCTCCGACGCCGACGTGCACCGCCTGCCCGACGTCGGGAACGAGCCGGCGTTCCGCTACATCCTGCGGGGCAAGTCCTGGAAAGGAGGGGAGTGACATGGAGCTGCAATGGCCTCTGATACTGTTCACCGCGCTGGTGGCGTGGTCGGCGGGGCTGTTCGGGACGCAGGCTCTGCTCGCCGCCGGCGGGCACGCGAAGAGGTCCCAGGTTCCGGCTTGGATCGCGTCGGCGGTTCTTCTGGCCGCGGGCGGGGTGGCGGTGTTCTTCCACCTGGAGCACTGGGAGAGGATCTTCAACGGCTTCGGGCACCTGACCTCCGGCATCACCCAGGAGCTGATAGCCATCGTAGCGCTGGCGGCGGTGGCCGTCGCCTACCTGATAGCGATGCGTAGAAGCGAAGATGGTACCACCGTCCCCAAATGGCTCTGCTGGCTCTCCGTTGCCATCTGTGTGATCTTGGTAGCTGTCATGGCCCACTCCTACACCATGGCGGCACGCCCTGCTTGGGACTCGGTGCTCTGGGTCCTCTACGTCCTCGGCAACGCCTGCGCGCTCGGGCCGTGCACGATGGCGCTTATCATGGCGCTCGCAGGCGACGACGTCGCGCCGGCGGGCCTGCCGGCCCTCGCGGGCGCCGCCCTCGGAGCCGTGGCCGCCGTGGCCTTCGCCGCCTCCCTGCAGGCGTCCGCAGGAGCCTTCGCCGAGGTGGGCTTCTACTTCGACCCCACCCACCCCACGGCCGGCATGGCCGACGCCGCCAGCGCGGTCGCGGCCCAGGCGCCGCTGCTCTGGGCGGGCGCGGTGCTCGTCGGCGGCGCCCTCCCGCTGGTTGCGGCCTTCATGGGCAGGAGGTCCGGCGACTGGAGGCTCTGGGGCGCCGTAGCCGTAGCATGCGTCCTCGCAGGGGCGGTCGCTCTCCGCGTCGTCTTCTATGAGCTGGGCCTTTCCGTGTTCATGTTCTACTAGCGCCCACCCCTCCCCGCGGCGGCCCGCGGCCTCCCTGCCGGGACGCCGCCGGAGGGGCCGGGCGTCGCCCCTCCGCACGCCTCTCCGGGCGCCCCGCGCGGGCGCGGCCCTCCCTCCCCGAACCCCCCTTGCAAACGGGAAGGCCGCCTCCGCGCGGGGCGCCCGGGGGCGTCTCCTCCGCTTGCGGCGCGGTTGCCCTAAAGCGAGCGCCTCGGCGCGGAATCGCGCTCGATGAACCGGGCGATCTCGGCGACTTCGGGAAATCCCTGATCGGCTATTTCCCGCTCGGCTGCGGGCAGGGCGGCTTCGAACTCCTTCCGCAGCGCGAGGTACTGCTCCCAGCCGAGCGCTTCGGACATTCCCATGCTTTTCGCCGACATTCGGATGTCTTGGGCGGTCACGTCGTCGATGCGGCGGCTTTCGCAAAGCGCCACGCCCATTTCCCGATCAAGGGCGGGATACCAGGTGGTGCAGGTGATGTCGTACAGCGGTGAAAGCTCGCGTGCCGACCAGTCCTCTCTCCAAAGCAGAGAGCGGTTTTTCAGATGGTTGTCGCAGTTGCCTATCAGGTAGTCGAACAAGACGCTGTTGAACAGCATCATCTTGTCGCCGAACGGGTTTTCCGAGGCGCGGCTGATAAGACGCGCGCCGAGGGCCAGGTAGCGTCCGTCGGTCGGCTCGTACTTGAAGTGGGAGGGCAGTCCTGCCGCCTGGCAGAAATCCTCCTGGTGCAGGCGAACCGGCGCCGGAAGCCCGCCAACCATGAAGGGGGCCTTCGGCTCGATGCGGTCGAATCTTCTCACGGCTAGCAACGGTTCGCGGTTGGGCATGGGGATCAATCGCGCCGATGCGACGTCGAATCCGCAGCGACGGGCAACGGCTAGGCAGAATGCCTCGTTGACCGTCTGCAGGGGGAACGTTCCGCTCGATGCTTTCACGATCATGTTCGAAGGGGCGGAACCTTCCGGTACGTGCCAGCCCGACGCGGGGTCGCTCCCGTGGTGGTAGAGCCCTATTTTCGACTGCGCTCCCGAAAGCGATAGTCGTGATGACGTGCTCAAGTCGATTGCGATGCGGGCGGGTTCCTCGGCGAACGAGGCAAGCTCTTCGGACTCCAGGGGTCGGTAGGCCCACGTTCGCTTGGAGGCGTTGCGCTCCAATTCGAACAGGAGGCCGCCTATGGATTCGTTGTTGAGTCTGGCAAGCAGGCCGGCATGGAAGCTCTCGTCGGTGCGGGTGGCACGGGCGAGCGCGCTGCGCAGGCTTCCCTCGGGGAGCAGGCCCTCGAAAAAGGCGGGGGCGGCGCGGTCTGAGAACGGTTCGGCCTGCAAAGGGAGGGAGAGCGAGATCGACGTGGCCGTTGCGCTGCGCAGGTACGTTTCGTCGTATTGGAAAAGCGAGGCGGAAGGGGAGGCGCTCAGCGTTCCGACCGCTTCAAGTTTGCCTGCGAAGTCGCGGAACACGTGCAGGGCGAGCGAGCCGTCGCTTTGCGTGAGGCGAAAGGCGGAAGAGTCGGTCATCATGCGCCCCTGACGGACAGCGCGATGTCGATGCCGAGGTTCGAGGCCAGATCGAGCACGCGTTGGATGCCGACGGTTTTTCGGCCGCGTTCGATCTCGCCTATGAGGCGGGGGCTGCAGTCGGACATGGCCGCCACCTGCTCTTGCGTGTAGCCAAGCTCTTTGCGGCGCAGGCGGATGAATGCGCCGATTTCGGCGGCGTCGAATATCTGCATCGTAGGAGCGGGCGAGAGTTGGTCAGGCATGGAGATTCCGTTTCTTCCCGATACGTAAGATTTTCCTACTTTAACAGAAATCTTCCCGATACGTAAGATCGGACGAGGAATCGCGAGACTCTTGCACAAGGTCTTCACCGAGGTCGGCTTTTGCTTCGGCCCCACCTACCCCCGCCGCTTGCGAGGCCGACGCCGTGGCTGTTCAGGCGCCGCTGCTCTGGGCGGGAGCCGTGCTCATCGGCGGCGCCCTCCCTCCCGACGGCCCCGGTCCGCACTCGCCCGGGCGCGGTCATCCCCCCCCGAAACTCCCCTTGCAAACGGGAAGGCCGCCTCCGCTCGGGGCGCTTCGGCATGCAGCCCGAATTCTGCGCATTGCCTTCAGTCAAGCAAACCAAGTTCTGCGCATCGTGTTTAGCCATGCGATTTAAGTTGTGCGCATCGTGTCCAATCGTGCAAACCAAGTTCTGCGCATCGTGCAAGAGAAGGCAATGCTGAGAATAAAAGCTTACGGCCAGCTTGTGAAATGGAAGAAGCACGGCAATGGCAAAACCGCCCTCCTCGTTGAGGGGGGCGCAGCGTCGGAAAAAGCACGCTTGTCGATGAGTTCGGGCGCAACGAGCACCGCTCGCATCTCGTCATAGACTTTTTCCAAGCTTCCAACGAGGTGCCGCCTCCGACCCGGCTGTCGGGCTCTCGCTTAGCATGGAGCAGACCGCCCTCAAATGCTACCTGGCTGACACGGGCCTGCTTGCCTCGCTTGCCTTCGCTGACAAGCAGGAGACAGACGAAAACGTGCACCGCAGCGTGCTTCGCGGCGACATAGGGATCAACGAGGGCATGCTGACCGAAAACGTTGTCGCGCAGATGCTGCGGGTCAACGGGCACAAGCTCTTTTTCTATTCCCAGTCGGGCAAAAAGAGGGCGAGGCGCGCATGGAGACAGACTTTCTCATCGTGAGGCCCTACTCCGATGCCGCAATGAAGCCACGTGTGTGCCCCGTCGAAGTCAAATCGCCCCGGCAGCACGGCACCGCTTCGCTCGACCGCTTCAAGGAGAGGTTCGGAAAACGCATCGGGAGCCAGTACGTGCTGCATCCCAAGCAGCTCAAAGTTGACAGCGATCGCATGTGCCTGCCTCTGTACATGGGGTTTTGCCTGTAGGGCGCTGCAAGCCGCATGGCCTTTCGCGTTGCTCTGCGGCGTGATGGGGCAGCACGTGGCGCAGTGGCGCGGAACAGGGTGGGCGGGTCGTCGCGCTGTGCGGCATCCCATGCCGCAAATAACTAGTAGTATTGCCATAGATAATCCAAGTAGAAGCGAAAGCGGGGCGCTCGGGAGCTGGCGGCGCACCTCTCAATCCTCGCGTCTTCTCCGCACCGCTTCCCAGCGCCCTGCGCGGGGACTGCCGACCCTCCGCAGGCGTCCCTCGTCCTTCAAGGCCGCTATCGCGCGCTCGACGGTGCGCATCGAGGAGCCTGTTCGCGTTGCCGCCTGGGCAACAGTGGCCTGCGGGCTTTCCTCAAGAAAGTCCAGCACGGCTTCCCGAAGCCGGGCCGATGCGTCTGCCTGCCTGCAGTAAGGGGCCATGACGTCGCGGATGACTTGCAGCATGAACGTGATAAACCGGGTGGAGGCGCCGTCGGCGTTGGACGCGTTCAAAGCGGCGTAGTAGTCGGCCTGCCGCTGGCGAATCATGCTCTCCACCGGCAGCCATGCCAGAATGGGCCGCCACCGGGCGAGCAGCAAGGCGTGCCATAGCCTTCCCGTCCTGCCGTTGCCGTCGGAGAAGGGGTGCACGAACTCGAACTCGTAATGGAACACGCAAGAGGCAATCAGGGGCGGCACCTCGGTGCGTTTCAACCATGCGAACAGCTCGGCCATGACCTCGGGGACGTAGGTGGCCGGCGTGCCTGCGTGAATGAGCGTGCCGCGCTCGTCGTACACGCCGGCGTTGCGCGAACGGAACCGGCCCGCGTCCTTCGCAAGCTCGGCCATCATGGTGCCGTGGGCTCGCAGAAGGTCATCGAGGCTGAGGGGATTCAACTCGTCCAGGAGGTCGTAGGCGCGTTTGGCGTTCTGGACCTCTCTGATGTCGTCGGGCGGCCCGAGCACGCGCCTGCCGTCAAGGACGGCCGTCACCTGCTCCTCGGTGAGCGTGTTTTGCTCGATGGCAAGCGAGGAATGGATGGTTCGTATGCGCAGCTGACGGTGCAGGGTGGGCGAGGCGGCCAGATCGGATGCAGGGGAGAGGGATCCCACCATCTCGGCGATCTCGAGCGAGAGGGCCGAGATCTTGGCCGTTATCTCGAAGGGCGGTTCGTAGGGCATGGACTCCTCCAATGCTCTCCCAGTCGTTTACCGCCACTATTTTACCGCCAATGGCGGTAAAACGCTAAAGATCCTCGCAGCGCCGCAGGGTTTCTCCGCGTGCTCGCCCGTATCTTGGCTCGCACGCGCACCTGCGCGCCATCTTGTCACCCCTGCCGGCGGTGGACGAGCAGCACCAGCTCGCTTTGGGTGTGCACGTCCAGCTTGGCGTAGATGTTGCGCATGTGGCTTTTGGCGGTGGAGGTGCTCACCACCAGCGTCTCGGCTATGGCTCCTGCGGTCATGCCCTCCGCGAGCAGCCGGAGGATCTCCTTCTCGCGACGGGTCAGGCGATACTGGCGCGCGAGGTCGTCGTACAGGTCGGCGTCCGGCGGCTTCGGCGGGTCGTCCTGCGGGATTTCGCCGGGCTGCGAAACGCCGGGATCCGGTGCGTACTGCCCTCCGCGATCCAGCATGATGCCCACGATGTTGGCCACGATGAGGGCCATCACAACCCCGATGGCCGCTATCGTGTAAAGCTCCGTGTCCGATATGCCGGAGGTTGCGGTGGAAAGCGCCTTGCCGGTTTGGTACAGGGCCAGCGCGCAGCCCCACACGGCCATGGGGGAGCGCTCGCTGGGCACGAGGAACGGCATGACCCACATGAGGAACAGCACAAGCTTCTGCACCACGTTGAGCGGCGCCACGTACAGAAACGAGAGCGACCCGCCAAGCAGGTCGGTGAGGTACAGCGTGAGCACGAGCAAAGGCAGCATGAACAGGTTGTACAGCTCAAGCCTGCGCCGGCCCCAGAAGCGCGCGACCAACACCAGGAGCAAAAGCCCCGCCAGCACGGTGCCCGCCGCCGCGGCCAGTTGGATGCTCAGCGACGTGATGGAGCCGTCCTGGTTGGGAACCCACGAGAAGTGGACGTTTCCGAACACGAACGAGTAGCAGGCGAGCGGCAGCAGGAACACCAAGGTCATGCTGGCGCGCGACACCGACCCCGACATGAGCGACCGGTCGATGGCGAACTGCGCGCGCGGGTCGGCGTCGTCGTCCGGCCGGTAGTAGTCGATCGAGCGGGTGCGGTCCTTGAACCAGTACAGGCACGCGATGGACAGAAGGGGCACGAGCGCGAGCAGCGTGTACATGCTCCCCTCCTTGAACAGCGTGGAAAGGGCGTTCAGGCAGCCCAAGGACAGAAGCGCCAGCGCGAACGCCACGGCCGTCTTGCGCGCTCCAAGGGGGATGAGCACCTCGGCCCAGCACAGCATGAGCAAAAGCTCGCAGGTGCGCCGCACGCACCGCGTGAGGAACATGAGCGCCTCGAACTGGGGGATGGTGGCCATGCCCGTGACGAACAGCACCGAAGCGGCCAGCAGCCCCGCCACCACCAGGCCCGCCGCCATATGGCGGTGCAGGCGGAACATCGGGCGCGCGCGATAGGCGAGCACGATCGCGCCGAGGACGGCTATCGCCACGATGCTGGGGACGGCGGTGGCCAGGCTGCCGGACTGCACGCTCTGAAACGACGACATGCGCGCGCTTTCGCTCGCGTACAGCGCAAGGGAAAGCCCTATGACGGCGATGGGCATGCCCGGTGTCGATTCGACGATCCCCCTGACGAGCGTTTTCGTTTCGGCTTCGCGCATCGCATCCCCCTCGCGCATCGCATCCCCTCGCGCACGTTCTGCTTGCGTCTAGGATACCCGAATCCGGTTGGTTTGGCTTGAAAGCGCGCTCCTCTGGCCTGCGACTTCGTAAATTCATACTCGGGTATGAGACGTTTTCCCCTTGCGGCGGGGGCGTCTCGCTCGCGATTTCAGCCTGTCGTGCCATGACGCGCCGACGCGGGCCGCGTACCCTCGCAGAGGGCCCGACGAACAAGGGATCGGGCCGGACGAGAGAGGAGCGGGAATGCGAAAAACGCTGACCGCCACGCGGCGAAGCTTTCTGAAGCTGGCCGGCGTGGTCGCGGGATGCGCCATGGTCTCCGGGCCGGTCGCGTCCGCCGGGCAGGCGCTTGCCGACACGGGCGGCGCCGGATCGGCCGCCGACGTCAAGCGCGTGCGCACGGCATGCCGTGGCTGCGGCAAGATGGAGTGCGGCGTGTGGGTGACTGTCCAGGACGGGCGGGCTGTTAAAGTGGAGGGCGATGAGTCGGCCTACCAATCCAACGGCAACTGCTGCTCGAAGGCGCAGGCGTCCATCCAAGCAGCCTACCATCCCGACCGCCTGCACTACCCTTTGAAGCGCACCAACCCCAAGGGCGAGGATCCCGGCTGGGTGCGCATCGGCTGGGACGAGGCCATCAAGACCTGTCACGAGAAGTTCACCGAGGTGAAGGAGAAGTACGGCGGCGAGGGCATCATGACCATGACGGGCACCTCGCGGTTCTGGGGCATGGGCGCCTCGCGCCTCGGCAGGCTGTACGGGTCGGTCAACGGCCACGGCGCGGCGCAGATCTGCAAGGGCATCCGGCGCGATGCGGGCAGCCTCACCATCGAAAACGGCATCTTCTTCCACGAGACGGTGTGCTTTCCCAAGGTGTACGTGCAGTGGGGCACCGGCCCGTCCATCTCCAACTACGACGACAGCTGCCGCACCATCACCGAGACCATCGCCCGCGCGGAAACCTACATCCTCATCGACCCGCGCATGAACAACGAGGGCAAAGAGGCCGACATCCACCTGGCGCTGCGTCCCGGCACCGACGGCGCGATGGCACTTGGTTGGACGCACCTTGTGATGAAAAACGGCTGGGAGGACCATACGTTCTGCACACGCTGGAGCAACGGCCCCTTCCTGTATTGCGAAGATCTTGATCTGGAGGACGAGCCGTTCTTCACGGGCAAGTTCACCAAGGGCAACGGCCTGAACGTGAAGACGCGCCTTCTGCGTGAATGCGATTTGGTGGAGGGCGGCAGCGTGAGCCGCTTCATGGTGTGGGACAGCATAAACGGGCGCCTCACCTACTTCGATGCCGATGAAAGCGTGGGGCTGTGGGAGGGCGAGAGCACTCACCACATTCCCACCACGTTCACCGATTACGTGCGCCCCTCCGGTGACATGCGCAACCCCTCCGAGGGCGACGTGTCCGGGCGCATTCCCGACCCCACGCAGTTCGAGAACGACATAGAGCCCGAGCTGTGGTACGAGGGCGAGGTCACGCTCAAAGACGGGCGCACGGTGAAGGTGAAAAGCGTGTGGCAGAAGTACTGGGACGACGTGGTGTCCAAGTACACGCCCGAATACACGGGCGAGATCTGCGACGTGGATCCGGCGCTTATCGAGCAGGCTGTGGAAGCGTGGGCGGGCCAGCGTTTCGACCCTCGCTTCGCCAACGGCGGCCTGCACTACCAGCTGGCGCCCGAGCAGTGCGGCAACTCGCTGCAGAACTTCCGCGCGCTCGGCATCCTGTCGGCCATGGTGGGCGCGTACGACTCGCCGGCGGGCAACCGTGGCATGACGCGCGTGCCGGTGGACGCCGGCGGCGTGGCCGTGCCCTACTCCGCGCCCAAGGAGCCCGCGCCGTTCAAGGAGACGTTCGACAAGAACGCGAACAAGGCCTCCGCGCAGGATTTCCCGCTCATTCGCTGGACCGGCCGCGACGACGCGCGCTGCATCTGGCAGGCGGCCAACGAGGGCGACCCGTATCCCATCAAGGGCTGCATCTGCTGCGCGGGCGACTTCCTCAACCAGAGCAACGCCACGTATGCGTGGGAGGCCCTCAAGCAGATGGACTTCTTCGTGGACATCGACCTGTGGCACCATCCCACCTCCGAGCTGGCCGACATCAAGATGCCGGCCCAGCACTGGATGGAGATTCCCGGGTTCGCGCGCATCTCGCAGGGTTCGCACGGGGCCTACGGCGCCAACGTCAACTGCATCGACCCGCCCGGCGAATGCAGGTTCGAGGTGGAGATAGCGCAGGATTGGTACAAGGAGGCCGGCGTGCCGCTGTACGATCCCGCCACGGGCGACGCATGGGGGCCGGTGAGCCGCTACATGGACTACTGCGTGAAGGGCACGGGCATGACGGGCGAGGAGTATTTGGCCAAGTTCGCCGAGCACGGCTGGTTCCGCGCCAAGGACGACTACCCGGACGTGTGGGGTACCTATCACCGCTACGAGACAGGACATTTGCGCCAGGTGGACGGCATGCAGTACGTGAAGGGCGACGGCATGCCGGGCATGCCCGTGCCGTGTATGAAGATGGAGATCTGGTCCACCATCATGGAGACGTACCTGAGCCCCGAGATGGGGTATCTGCCCGAGAATCTGCAGGACTACACGCCTTCCGAAATCTGCTTCCCCGAATACAAGGAGCCGCCGCTTTCGCCGGTGAGCACGCCGGAGCTTATGGAGGAGTACCCCTTCAACATGACCACCGGCCGTCGCAACCCCGTGTACTTCCACACCGAGCACCGCCAGCTGCCGTGGTGCCGCGAGCAGTGGCCGGTGCCGCGCGTGGAGATCAACCCCGACGATGCGCGTGATCTGGGTATTGAGCAGGGCGATTGGGTGTGGATCGAGTCCAAGGACGGCAAGGTGCGCGAGGTGGCGGATTTGTACTACGGCATCAAGCGCGGCGTGATCAACGCCGAACATGCCTGGTGGTTCCCCGAGAGCAAGGTGTCGCCCACCCACGGGTGGGAACTGGTGAACATCAACGTGTGCGTGGACCGCATGGCGCAGGACCCGTTCACGGGCTCGTCGCAACTGCGCGCCTACCCGGTGAAGGTGTACAAGGCCACGCCCGAGAACTCGCCGTTTGGGAACCCGTGTCCGTGCGATGCGGACGGCACGCCGGTCATCAGCGACGCGTCCGATCCGCGGCTGAAAGAATGGCTGCCGGCGTACGAAGGGAGGGAGTGACCTATGACGCAGTACGCGATCATCACCGATCTGAACAAGTGCGTCGGGTGCCTGGCGTGCAGCGTGGCGTGCAAGTCGGCCAACGAGGTTCCCATCGGAAGCTTCTGGAACAAGGTGCTGCGCATCGGGCCGAACCCCCGCTACGAGGGCGCCGTGCTGCCCGATGTGGACATGTATTTTCTGCCGGTGGGCTGCCAGCACTGCGCCCAGCCCGAGTGCGTGGCCGTGTGCCCCACGGGCGCGTCCCACAAGCTTGAGGACGGCACGGTGCAGATCGACAAATCGAAGTGCATCGGCTGCCAGTTCTGCGCCATGGCCTGCCCCTACGGGGTGAGGTACTTGAACGAGGAGGAGCGCGTGGTGGAGAAGTGCACCTTGTGCGAGCAGAAGGTCGCGCAGGGGGAGCTGCCACAGTGCGTCGCTCAGTGCGGCGCGCGGGCGCGCTTCTTCGGGGACTTGGATGCGGGGTACGAGTCGTTCATGGCGCCAGGGCGCGTGCTCGACTACGACGCGACATACGACCAGGTGCACGACGCGCGGGTCCCCATGCTGGAAGCCGTTCGGGATTTTTCGGACGACCAGGTGGTGGTGCTGCCCGACGTGGGCAACAAGCCGTCGTTCGCCTACATCCTGCGCGACAAGGTGTGGCAAGGAGGGGGAGAGTAATGGAGCTGCAATGGCCTTTGATCCTGTTCACCGCGCTGGTGGCGTGGTCGGCGGGGCTGTTCGGGACGCAGGCGCTGCTGGCTGCCGGCGGGCACGCCAAGCGCTCGCAGACGCCCGCCTGGGTCGCGAGCGCGGCCCT
>DXCU01000015.1 GCA_019115845.1 Candidatus Rubneribacter avistercoris
GCATCCTTGGTATACATTACAACCTGATACTTATCATCGGAATCAGCCTCGATCAGCTGATCCACAGCTATCTCCCCCCCCCGAAGAAGGCGACCTTTGGACCGCCGCTTCGCCGCACCCCGGCAGAGGGCCTGCGAGAGCGATCGCTCCTTGGCGCGGACGTGCGCGCTAGCTTCATCGTTGTTTGAACCATGCCCGCTCTCTTTCATACTTGCTCCTTGATTCCACGCGATTCGACCGCGCAAACGTTTCGCCGCTTTTGCGCAAGCGGCTGCGACGCCCTTTCGCATGGCGGTATACCGTATAAGTGGAAAGGTTCGTCTTTGAAATACTTAAGATACGTTTTCAGGTATGGAAAGGGGGGCCTCGTTCCCATAGGAACAGGTTCTTTTGCAAGGGGGATGGGGGTGCGCAAGGGCAATGATCAGGAGCGAGAGGGGGGCTTCGGCAGAATGCCGAGCAAATAAGCGCCCCCGAAAACGAAGGAAGGGCCCAACCGTTGGCCAGACCCTTCCTAAGCTTCATCCGCGATTGAGATAAAGGGAAACGTCACCTTTCGCACGTGGAGCGAATTATGCGCGCACGCTCAAACGCTTAGCCATGTAGTCGTTTGCCGCAGCCTCCTCAACGTCGTCAAGCGGGGCAAGGCGAGAGAGGGGCGCGTTCGCGCGGGCGGCGCGCCGTTCGAGGGCTCGCTGCAGCAGCACATCGGCCACCTGAGGATTCTTCGCCAGCAGCGGGCCGTGCAAGTAGGTTCCCACCACGTTTTTGTACAGCACGCCGTCGCGCTTGTCCTCGTCGTTATTGCCATGGCCCGACGAGGACGCCACCTCGCCGAACGCCTCCACGCCGTCGTCTAAGTACGTGCGGCCGGCATGGTTTTCGTACCCGATCACCGGCATCGACGCAAGCGGCGAGCGCAGCGCCACGTTGCCCACCAGGCGGTCCGCCGACGTTCCCGGCCGTCCCGTGGTCATGCCCACAATGCCCAGGCCGGGCACCAGCTCGTCGCCGAGCAGCCACTCCCGGCCCAGTATCTGGAAGCCGCCGCAGATGGCCAGCAGAACGCCCTCGTCCTCCACGTACGCGCGCAGGTCATCGCGCATGCGCATGAGCTCGGCCGATGCCAGCTTCTGCTCACGATCAGGGCCGCCGCCCAAAAACACCACGTCCACGCTTGCCAGGTCCACCGATTCGCCGTAGCTCACACGCCGGACCTCGACGGGCATGCCCCTATCGCGCAGACGGCGCTCCAGAATGCGCACGTTGCCGCCGTCCCCGTACAGGTTCAGCAGGTCGGGGAACAGATGCGCGATGACCACCGGCGGCTCGGCGGCGGGAGTGGCGGCGGGGGCAGGATGCTGCCCGGTAGCGGGAGAGGCGGGGGCGAAGCGCTGCTCGCCGGCGGGGGCGACGGGGGCGGGACGCTGCTTAGCGGCGTCCGCGCACGCAGCATCGGCGGGATGCGGCTTAACGGCACCGCCCTCTTCGACACGCTGCGACGCGCCGCCACCGTCCGCCTTGCCATCTACGGCGGGCGCTCCCGGAGCCGCATCGGACGCAAGCCCGTCCAGCTCGGCCTTCACGCCGGGCAGTGCGGTGTAGTTGGCAATAAGGTAGACGCGCCTCTGCGGATCCGCGCCCTCGGCCGAGGCCGCGCCCGAAGCTTCGCCTGCGGCCGGAACCTTCCCCTCGTCCTCCAAGCGCGCGAGCACATCGGCCGCCCCGTCCGTCAGCTGCGCTTCCAACCCCGCGTACTTCAGACGAACCTGCAAGTCGTTGCGACGGATGCCCCCGGCGAACACCAAAAGATCGCGCTCGGCGGCCAGCTCCTCGAAGTCGATGTCCCACAGCCACGACATGTCGCGACCGTCGGCCTCTTTGTCGTTCACGAAGAACGCCACCGCCTTCGGCCCCGCATCCTGCAGCACGATCTTGAGGTTCTGGTTGAAGCCGGTGGGGTTCTTCGCCAGGTTGAGCAGGACGGGGCGGCCCGCCACGTCGTAGGATTGCAGGCGCCCGTTGCGCGGATCGAACGCATCGATGGCCTGCTGCAACGCCTGCTGCGAGCAGCCCAGCAAGCTGGCGGCGGCAGCGACGGCCGCCAGGTTGTACACCATGTACGCCCCCGTGAACGGCGCGCGCACCGAAAACGCGCCTGCGCCGCCATCCGCGCCCGCGGCCGGCTTGCCCAGCGTAAACGACAGCCCGTCCGGCCCCAGCCTCACGTCGCCTGCCGCGTAGCTGAGCTCCGGGCGCGCGAACCCGCAGTTCGGACACCGGTAGTCGCCCAGCTGACCGTACTGGCGGTAGGCGTACTCGAACATGGACGAGCAACGCTGGCACATGGTGGCGTCGGCCACCGTGTTCTGCTCAAGCCTCAAATCCTCGGCAACGCCGAAGGGGATGGAGCGCGTTTTCTCGCGCCCCGGCAACGCGGCGGCGCGGTCGGCGATGGTCGCGCACAGCGGGTCGTCGGCGTTGTACACCAGCACCGTGTTCGGCGAGGCTCCGAGCGCGCCCACGATGCTGTCCTGGATGCGGTCGATCTCGCCCACACGATCGAGCTGGTCGCGGAACAGGTTGAGCAGCACCACGTAGCTCGCCTTCAGATGCGGCAAAATTCGGGCCAGCCACAGCTCGTCGGATTCGAACACGCCCCAGTCGGCGGACTTGGCGTGCAAAAGCGACGTGGCCACGCCCGAGTCCAAGTTCGCGCCCGTGCGGTTGCACACCACGCGCTGCCCGGCTCGCTCCAGCACGTCGGCCAGCAGGTTCGTCACCGTGGTCTTGCCGTTGGTGCCCACCACGACCACCGACCCGCGAGCGAGCTTCGGCGCCAAATCGGCGATGAGGCGCGGATCAACGTAAAGCGCCACCTTGCCGGGGAAGTTGGCGGCGGGACGGCGGAACACGTGCTTGAGTCCCCACGTGGAGACGGCGCTGACGACACGCGCGGCGGCGAACTGCAAACCCATGAGGCATCCTCCGTACGGATTCTGGCAATTTCGATGCCGACCAGTATACCCGCACCGACACACCCCATTCAGCCGAAAGGGGCAAAATACCGAATGACCAGAGGAAGGGTCGGGGGTGCGGACGTTTTTCCGGACGGCCTAGGCGGCCAGCCCCAGCCGCCTCCTGCGGCCGGCTATCGTATCGTACACCTTGCGCCCTCCCTCGTCGAACGCCTTCAGCCTCCCCTCCCGGTACCAGCGG
>DXCU01000003.1 GCA_019115845.1 Candidatus Rubneribacter avistercoris
AGCGACCTGCCCTCGAGCAGGCGCGGGTAGCGCCCGCCCTCCTTGATCATCGCCTTCATGGAGCGGGCCAGCTCCACCATGTCGAGCAGCTCCTCCTTGGTGAAGTCGTTGGTGTCGATGAAGTCTTTCGCGGCCATGCGCTTCCTCCTTTTCGGATCATGCGCGGCCGGCCCATGCCGGTCGCCCTCTTGGCGCACAGCATGCAGACAGATTGCATATCTGTGAAGGAATAATGGAGATTATTTTTTCCTCGGGAAGCCTATAACCAAAATAATCTTGAAGGATTATGCGAATGAACTGGTGCTTTCCGGTTGCTCGAAATTGCCCGCCCAGCCCCGTCGTATCCCGTTTGCCCCGCAGGATAAAATCGCTGCGAACGGAGGAGAGATCCTGCCAGGCCGACGGGTAGACGAGGGGGCGCCGATGGAGATCGGATTCTACTTCTACACGATCCTTATCATGCTCGTCTGCATAGCGTCAGGCACCATCTCCCTTTCCGCCTATTTCGTCGCGCGTCGGCGACCCCATCTTCTGGCAGTGTTCTTCTTTCTGTTCTACTTCCTCGACCTGGCCCTCATATTCCAGTACGAGTATCTGGGACAGAACGTCGATTACTCGCTGGATGCGTTCTACCTTGTCGACAACCCGGCCCTCAAGACGTTCTTCGCCTTGGGCACGCTCGAATCATTGTGGCTCATCGTGTGCGACTACCTGGACGAGAGGCGGCCGATAGCGCTCTTCGCGCCCGCCGCGTGCTTTATCGCCCTCAGCGGCATCGTGGTGACGGCGCTGCCCGAGGGCCCGTTCAAGCAATGGCTGTTCTACAGCCTGCGCCAGCTCTTCTTGTTCTGGTGCCTGTCCTATTCGCTGCATCGCTACCGCACGGCGACGACGGAGGTCGAGAAAATACGCCTGCGCAGGCAAAGGACGCTGTTCCTTGTCACCCTCGGCCTGACGTTCTGCATCCTCGCCGAGGATGTGCTCATGATCTTGATATGGCAGCCAAACGATTCGACCGACGCCTCGCTGTTCCCTCTGTACATATCGGAGCGGAACTTCTCGGAGAATTTCCTCATGCTGGCCTTCGCCTTTTACAGCCTGCGCGAATCGGCCACAACGCTGCGGCTGCGCTTCAAAGAGCCGCCGGCCGCGAAAAGCCCGACCGTCCTCCAGCACATCGATGACCTGGCGCCCGCCTATTGCGCACGCCACGGTCTGACCATGCGCGAACAGGAGGTGCTCGAGCTGGTGCTGCAGGGCAAGGACAACCAGAACATAGCAAGCGAGCTGCAGCTGGCGCTGGGAACGGTGAAGGCGCACGTGCACAACATCCTGAAGAAAACCGGCCACCCCGACCGCCAGGCGCTCATTCAGGATTTCTGGCGGGAATGAACCGCCCCCCGTGCGTGACAGGGGGTGACAGGATGATAGGTGATAGAGTGACTGAGATATTGTCACATTCGACGGACCGTGACAGGGGGACGGGGATATTGTCACATTCCAGGGCACCTTGCAACGTCGTATGACAACCGGAAATGTGACAATATCCCCGTCCCCCTGTCACTGGAATGTGACGATATCCCCGTCCCCCTGTCACGCCCGTCCCCCTGTCACGCGCGCTGTCACGGTCCCCCTGGTCACCGCGCCCTTGCCACATCATGCGAAAATCCGAGGGCCGGCTGCGTACGTCCACGCATGCAGCCGGCCCTCAAGCCTTACCCCTGATCGCTCAGCAAGGTTCGCACGGCTATCCGCCCGAACGCCAGGCACTCGCTGATGTTGCCGGCGCCCTGGTACTTGTCGCACCATATGGAGCCGAACTCCCCTGCGGAGCACAGGTGCGGAATGGGATTGCCATCGTAATCGAGGATCCGCCCCTTCTCGTCGCGGCGCGGCCCTCCGTCGGTGTTGAGGATCTCCGGCACGCATTTGACCGCGTAGAACGGCGGGGTGTCGATGGGGACGAGCGTGTCCGCGGGACGGTGGAACCGGTCGTCCTCGCCCTTGGCCACTCCCTCGTTCCACACGGCCATGGTCTTCACGAACTCCTCGACCGGCACCCCCATCTGCTCGGCCAGCTCCTCGAAGGTGTCCGCGACGTACCCGTACCCGTCCGCGACCGGATCGACGTCGTACTCGCTCTCCGTCACCTGCGTCTGCGTCATGAGCGTGTTGCTTGAGGCGTATTGCCCCAGATAAGCGCTCTTCGCAAGCCCGTTGCTGTCGAACACGAACCACGAGATGCCGGGTTGGCGGATGGTCGCCCAATCCCCTCCCACGTTCTGATGCCCGTGGCGGCACCCGTAGTTCAGCGACAAGTCGGTGCCGGTCCAGTCCTTGTACATCGTCGAGCCGTCCCAGTCCATGTAGTAGCGGCGTCCGTTGATGCCCACGCTGATGCCCTGGTTCTTCTTCAGCATGCGATACGGGGCCATCTCCGACTCGTCAAGCTTGATGGCGTTGTTCCAGCCCCCTGCGAAGCTGTTCATATGCCACATGTCCGCGCCCAGCTTTCCGCAGATGCGGTGCCCGTCGCCGGAGTTGCACACGGCAGCGGCCGGATGCGAGCGCGGGTACGAGAGGTAGTCCTGCTTCATGAGGTCGTCGTTCTCGAAGCCGCCGCACGCCATGACGACGCCCTTCGACGCCTTCGCGTACACGCTCTTCCCCTTGTGCTCGTACACGCCCCCCAGGACCTCCTTCGTGTCGGGATCCTGCACGAGCGCCGTCAGCGGGGCCTCCGTCAGGCGGGTGACGGCGTCGCCGTGCTCCTTGAGGGCCGCGTCGAGGAACTTCACGACATGGGTGATGCCGTCGGGGTCCTCCTTGTTGAAGTAGATGGCCTGGGTCGATCCGGCATGTGGCAGCTCGCTCCACTCGGGATCGTTGGTCGGGTAGTCGATCAGCTGCTCATCGGTGGCGCCAAGCCCGTTGAGCCATTCCCTGTGGTGGACGATCTCGTCAACGAACGCTTGGAGCACCGCGTCGGGAGTGCCGGTGAACTCGCCACGCAGCTCTTTCATGTACTCGAAAAGGGCCTCTTTGTCCGTGCCGGTGAAGATGACCCCCGAGGAGAAGATGCTGTTGCCGCCGCCCAGCTCCGAGCTCCCCTTCTCCAGAAGCAGCGCGCGTGCGCCCTCGCCCTCGGTCGCCACGGTCAGCGCGGCCGCCATGCCCGCCGCGCCGGAGCCGACGACGATCACGTCGAACTCCTCGTCCCATGCTATCTGGTCTGCCGAGGTTGCCGCGTCGTTTTCCGGGTTCTGCGCCGCGCAGCCCGTCGCGCCTGCCGCCAGCGCGCCCAGCGCGGCCAGCCCCGCCGCCTTGATGAAGCGCCTTCTTGTCTGCAGCAGCTTCTCGTCCATGTCTATCCCTCCTTGCCTCTTTTCCCTGCCGCTCTCCCGACCGTGACGGGGGGGGCGTGACAGGGGGGACGGGGATATTGTCACATTCCGGGGTGCCTCGCAACGCCGTATGACAACCGGGAATGTGACAATATCCCCGTCCCCCTGTCACGCCCCCTGTCACGCCCTGTCACGCCGCGAACGGCCTTGCACCGCTATCGTAGCCGCCTTTCGCCGGCGACGCGACGTCCCAAAAGAGGACGATTCCTCACAGCATGTCACCCGAAAAGGGGACTGTTCAATGTGCGGGAGAAGGAGGATATTGTACGCAGGGGGGGTCGCTGTGCAGCGGAGGGGAGGACATCTCATGGCACCATCTCGGGCGTTCGCCTACGCGAAGGTCTCCATAGGGTTTTGGGGCTGGTACGGCTTCGGTTACTGGGCGAGTTCGCGGATCTACCCGGTGTCCGCCGATCTGTGGTGGTTCAACCAGTTCGGTTTCTGCGGAATCCTCAGCCTTGCCATAGCCGCCGCGCTGATCGCCCGGAAAGGGCGCCCTTCTTGCAAGATGGTCGACTGGGTGTCGCTTGGAGCGGGCCTCACGGCGCTGTTCGCCCTCAACCAAGAGCCCCTTCTGGAAGCGGGGCTTCCCTGGCTGGTGGCGGCCGCCTTGGCGCTCGGCTTCTCCTTGTCGTGGTCCATCGTGCGATGGTGCTCCCATTACGCGACGCTCGACGCCCGGGAGAACCTGACGCTCGTCCTCTTCGGCATCATGATCGCCTCGCTCGTGAAGATATTGAGCTTCGCGCTCCCCTCCTTCCTCGTCCCCTGGCTGTTCGGCGCCATCCTCGTGACGATGACCATCCTGCGCCGCGAGATACCGCAGAACGCCTGCCCGCAGCCCAAGGCGCAGGACCGCTACACGCTCAGAACCATCCTGCACCTGTGGCAGACCATTTTGTCGATCGCCGCGTTCTTCGCCCTATGGTCGTTCCTCAACCAGACGTTCGCGATCAGCCTCGGCCATCTGGCCGGCGGCGACGGAGCCTCCGCCCTGCTCGCCCTGCCTCCTCAGATCATCGACATCGGGTTCAGCCTTTTCATGCTGTGGTGGACCCTTCGCAAGAAGCGGGCGGTCGACTGGACGTTCTTCTGGCAGATCGGTTACTTCCTTCTGGCGGTGGGGCTGCTCATCATCTCGTACTTCGGCGCCTCGCGCGCCGTTCAGGTCTTCTTGAGCGCCTCGGCCGAGCTTGTGTTCATGTTCCTCGTCTACTTCCTCGTGCATATCGGGAGGCGCAGCGTCTACCAGCCTGCCGTGGTCGTCGCAATCGGGTACGCGGCCATATCGCTGCTCGACTGGGCCGCAAGGGCCTTCGCGATGTACACCAGGATCGGGTTTCTCGACGCCTCCTACGCGCCGGCGTTCCTGTTCGCCATCGTGGCGATGATCGTGTTCTTCCTGCCCGCGCGCTCCCCCGGCATGCACCTTCTGACCGCCGAGCTGCAGGAGTCCGCGCAACGATCCGGCGGCATCGACGACAAGCGGTGCCGCGCGCTCGGGAAGGAGCGCGGGTTGACGCCCCGCGAGCTGGAAGTGCTCGTCTTGTTTTGCCGCGGAAGGTCGGCCCCCTACATAGCCGAGACGCTGTACCTGTCCGAGAACACCGTGAAGACCTACCGCAAGCGCATCTACCAAAAGATCGGCGTTCACGACAAGCAGGAGCTGCTCGACCTCCTTGAGCAGAGGGACGATCAAGAGCCAAAGGCGTATCGCGCGGAGGACGCCGCCGAGCGCCGATCGGGCGAGCGGCATGATCGCCAGGACCTAGATGCCCCGGACAGACGCGCGGAGTGAAGGGGCGCGGCCATCGTCCGCCAGGCGACCGCGCGCGATCTCCGGAGAAGCGAAAGCCGGCGCGCTGGAAAGGCGGCGCATCGCGCGGCGTCCCAGGTGAGCAAACCTCGCGCGGGCGCGGGCGCGGGGGCCGGCGCGGCCGGATTGCAGTGCGGCCGCGCCTTGCTGACAGTATCAACCCGGAAAGCGCCCCCGCTCGACAAGAGCGGCGGTCCGTGCGAGAATCGGAAACGATCCGGAACCGAATCGACGCCCCCGCCTTGCGCGCCATCGCGTGTCGCGCGCCGGGCACCGCGCGGCGTGCATCGTGCACTGCGCGCCGTGCGCCGCGAAAGGATGCAACATGAACGTTCCCGGCCTCATGACCGTGCAACCCGGGCAAACCGCCCTCCTGGACAGGCTCGCCGACATGGTGGGGCTTTGCTTTCTTGAGGAGAGGTGGCATATCGCCTGGCTGTCCGCCCTCGACGTTCCCCCAAAGCGGAAACTTGCCATCACGCGCGCGGTCATCCGGTCCGACTACCGCGCCACCGCGCCCTACGGATGCGTCCACGCGCTTCCCGACGAGGCGGGCGCGGCGAACGCCTTTTTGCGCAGCGACTTGGCCGACACGTCGTGGGAGGATGTACAGGCGCGCTCCGCCGCCCTGTTGCAAGAGGAGCTAAGCGAACGGGAGCGGGAGATCCTCAACCGACAGGCCCGGAAGCTGGAGGCCGCCTCCGACACCGATTGGCCGGCGCGGCGGATTGCAAACGGCGAGGACTACCTCTACTTCTACTCCATCGGCGTGGACCCCGCCCATCGCGGGACCGGCGCCTTCAATCGGTTGATGACGCCCTTCCTCCTGCTCGCCGACGAGCGCGGCGTGCGCGCCTGCCTGGACTGCTACTCCGACCGGCTGGAGGGGCTGTACGGCCGTTACGGCTTCAAGGTGGTCGAACGCAAAAGCGCGCCGGGCATCCGCTTGACCGAGCGCTGCATGGTGCGCGAGCCCGGCACGCCGCTGCCGCACCGCGCCGAAGGCTAGGCGCCCGAACGCGCCCCGCGACGGCCAAGCGCCCCGCGACGGCCAAGCTCCCGGACGCGCCCCCCGCCCCCGCCTCCGCCTTCGCCTACCGCTGCCAGTCCGTGGAGCCGATCGCGCCCAGCTCGAACGCCTCGCCGTCGAAGCGAAGCTCGGTGACGCTGGCGTTGGGGATCTTCACCGGGTCGTTCACGCGCGCCGGATCCACCAGGTAGACGAGCGTCCGCACCACGAAAGAATGCGTGACCACGAGCGCGTTGCCGCCGCCGGCCGCGCGCAGGGCGGCGGCCGCCTCGCCGAAGAACCCCCGCAGACGCCGCTCTATGGCATCGAAGCGTTCCGCGCGGCCCGACGAATCGGCGGCGGCCAGCACGTCGGCCACTTCGGGCAGGCGGCGGTTGTGGTCCTCGCGCGAAAGGTCCTCCCCGAACCCCGCCGTGAGCGCCGCATGGAGAAGCTCGCCCGGCTCCCCTTCAAGGTCCCCGTAGCACCACTCGCGCAAACGCGCGTCGTGCGCGATGGGAAACGGCATGCCGGGGCACGGCGCATCGGATGAAAAGAGAAGGAACGGCTCCCGGGGCACATACTCCTCGCCGCGCGCGGCGGCGCGGGCGCCCAGAAGCTCGTCGAGCGTCTGCACGGCGCGGCCGCTGTCGCTGGAGAACGCCGCCGCGAACTCCACGTCGGCCAAGCCTCGGCCCAAGGCACGCGCCGCGCGGACGCCCTCGTCGGTGAGCGGGGTGTCGCACCAGCCCTGCACCTTGCCCATGACGTTGAACAGCGTCTCGCCGTGGCGAGCCACGTAGAAGGTCACGGAATTCGACGTTGCGCCTTGCGCGCTAGCCACGGTCCGCCTCCGGGATTTTGCACACGTCCACCCACGTGCAAGGTGCAGAGCAGCGAGCAAGCTCGTCGGGAGAGAGCCGCACCGCGCTCGCGGCGCTGCCGGCCGCCGGGTACACCGTGTCGAACCGCCGCAGCGACTCGTCCAGGCACACCTCCACGCCCTCGTTCACGCCGAACGGGCATACGCCGCCCACGCCATGGCCGACAAGCGGCTCGGCCTCCTCGGCTTTGAGCATCTTCGCCTTGCAGCCGAAATGCGCCTTGAACTTGGGGTTGTCGATGCGCGCGTCGCCCGCCGCCACCACCAGCGCCACATGCTCGCCCACGTGGAACGAAAGCGTCTTGGCGATGCGCGCCGGCTCGCAGCCCACCGCGGCCGCCGCCAGCTCCACCGTCGCGCTCGACACCTCGAACTCGAGCACGCGCTCCTCCATGCCGAGCGCGCGCAGATGCGCCCTCGCCCTGTCGATGGACATGACGTTCCACCTCCTGCTTTCACCGGAAACCTGCCCAGTATAGCAAACCGGGCGATTCGGCGGACTCGCCCCGCCGCGAGCCTACTTTTGCCCGTAACGCGAGAGGAAGGCGCGCGTGCGCTCGTGCTGCGGGTTGCCGATGAGCTGGGCGGCCGGCCCCTCCTCCACAATCACGCCGCCATCCATGAACACGATGCGGTCGGCCACGTCGCGCGCGAAGCTCATCTCGTGCGTGACGATGACCATGGTCATGCGCTCGGCCGCCAGATCGCGGATGACCTTGAGCACCTCCTGGGTGAGCTCCGGGTCGAGCGCGCTCGTGGGTTCGTCGAAGAACAGCACCTCGGGGTTGAGCGCAAGCGCCCGGGCGATGGCCACGCGCTGCTGCTGGCCGCCGGACAGCTCGCAGGGCACCATGTCCTCCTTGCCCGCCAGCCCCATCTTCGCCAAAAGAGCGCGCGCCTCGGCCTCCACCTCGGCCTTCGGACGCTTCTGCACATGCAGCGGCGCGTCGGCGACGTTTTTCATCACCGTGTAATGCGGGAACAGGTTGAAGTTCTGGAACACCAGGCCAAAGCGCGTCTTGGCCTCCTTCTGCACGGCCTTGCCCGCATAGGCCGCGCGCCCGTTCGGATCGTTCTCGGCCACCACGAGGTCGCCGTAGGCAAGCTTTCCCGCATCCAGCGTCTCAAGCAGCGTGAGGCAGCGCAACAGCGTGGACTTGCCGCCGCCCGACGGCCCGATGACGGCCACCACCTCGCCTTCGCGCACTTCAAGCGAGATGTCCTTGAGCACCGGCGTGCCGCCGAACGCCTTCTGCGCATGCTCGAGCAGCACCAGCGGTTGTTCGTTTCCCATCTTCGGCTCCTAATCGTGGTAGTAGTTCAGACGCTTTTCGACGCGAGTGAGGATGATCTCGACAATGAAGTTGAACACCCAGTAGATCACGCCGGCCACCACATAGGGCACCATGCTCACCTGGGAGGCCGCTATCGCCTTCGCCTGGCTGAACATCTCCATGATGCCGAGCACGAACGCAAGCGACGTATCTTTGACGAGCGTGATAATCTCGTTGCTCATGGCGGGCAGGATGCGCTTGATCACCTGCGGCAGTACGATCTTCATGAACGTCTGCAGCCGCGAGTAGCCCAGCACCGCCGCAGCCTCGTACTGGCCGCGCGGGATGGACTGGATGCCGCTTCGGTAGATCTCGCCGAAGTAGGCCGCGTAGTTGACGATGAAGCCCACGCTGCACGCCACGTACTTCCAGTCGTTGCCCATCTGCAAACCCAGCAGATAGTACGGCCCGAACATGAGCGCCATGAGTTGCAGCATGAGCGGTGTGCCGCGCATGACCGAGATGTAGAAGCGCGCAAGGAGCGCGAGCGGCTTGAACCGGCTCATGCGCGCGAGCGCCACCACCACGCCAAGCGGCAGCGCGCCCACGAGCGTCGTGAGGAAGATCTGCAGCGTGAACACGAATCCCGAGCCCAAAAGCTCCATCATGGTCGCGAATTCCATGCCCGTCCTTTCTTGGAAGCTCAAAAACCTTGCCGGTTTGCAAAACTTATCGGTCCCGCAAGCCTTCCGGTTGCCAAAATCCCTGGCTCCAGAACCCAAAAACTCGCTAGTCCTCTAAGGCCGTTGGCTCCACGGCCCCCGAACTCGCGGCTTCGCGGCCCAAAACTCCACCGGTCCATCCAAGCTCCACCGGCCCACCCAAGTCAGCGAAGGACGCTCCGGTGCCGGAGGGTGCCCCGTCATGCAGCCGGCAAACAGGCCACTAGCCCGTTTGCTCCCACGCTATGCGCCCGAGCGGGCGCGTTCTGCGCAACTCGTCTGCGCAAGGTCGCGCGAGGGCAAGCATGAAGGGGGCAAGATCCGGTGCCGGAGCGTCCCGCAACGTCAAGCGGTTTCGCCGGCCGATGGGCCGGCGAAACTCTAGAGCACCCAGTTGTCGTACGAGATGCCCTGGTCGGCGTACTTCTCGCACAGCTCCTTCACGGTGCCGTCCTCGTCGAGCTGCTTGAGGGCGTCGGTCACCTGCTGGGCAAGCTCGGTGTCGCCCTTCTTGAAGCCGACAGCGTAATGCTCGGTGGACAGCGCGTCAAGCTGCACGTACTTGTCGGGGTTGGCGGCCATCTGGTATGCGGCGATGGACAGATCGCACGCCACGGCGTCCACCATGCCGGACTCAAGCTGCATGAACGCGTTGTTGTAATCGCCGATGGTCTGCGGCGCGCCGCCTGCGAAGGTGGCGGCCAGGTCGGCCTGGGAGTCCTCCAGCACGTCGAGCGCTGCGGAGTCAACCTGCGTCATGACCGTCTTGCCGGCCAGATCGTCCAGCGACGCGATGTCGCTGTCGGCGCGCACGACCACCACCTGCTCGTTGAGCATGTAGGGATCGGAGAACGTGTAGCCATCCTCGCGGCCCTCCATGGTAAATCCGTTCCAAATGCAGTTGATGGTGCCGCTGCCGATGAGCGCGTCCTTCGCATCCCAATCGATGGCCTCAAGCTTCAGATCCCAGCCCATCTTCTCGCACACGGCCTGAGCCAGATCCAGGTCGAAGCCCGTGAACTCGCCGTCGTCGCCCACGTAGCCGTAAGGCGGGTAGCCCTGGTCGAACCCGACGGCCAGCGTGAACGCGCCGTCGCCGGACGCGTTGTCCGTGTTCGCGCTCTGCTGCGCATCGCCGCCGCCCGAGCAGCCCGCCAGCAGCACCGCCGAGAGCGCAAGCGTCGCGCACGCCGCGACCAGCGCCAAAAGCCTCTTCTTCATCGGTGTCTCCCATCCCTTCGGGAAGGCGGAGGTCCCTCCCTCCATGCCGAGGGTCAGCCCGGCGCCCTTCCACTCCTTCACTCTATTGCGCTAAAGCGCACGGGTCAGTATAGCACACTCAAAAGAGCGAGGTGCAGAACGTCCGGTCGATACGGCAGACGAGCGAAGGAATGCCCTCGCTCGTAAGGTATGATGTAACGAAATCATGCATACTGAGCAACAGAGGCGAAAGAAGGAGCGCGCATGGACATCGAGTTGCACTGCGAGGAGGCCGGCGAAGGCGAGCCGCTTGTCCTGCTGCATGGCAACGGCGAGGACGGCACCTACTTCGCGCACCAGATCAAGCACTTCTCGCAGCGCTTCCGCGTCCTTGCGCTCGACACGCGCGGACACGGGCGCTCGCCGCGCGGGGAGGCGCCCTTCACCATCCGCCAGTTCGCCTGCGACCTGCTGTCGTTTTTGGACGCGCGCGGCATCGAGCGCACGCACCTGCTGGGGTTCTCCGACGGCGGCAACATCGCGCTCGTGTTCGCGCTTGCCCACCCCGAGCGCGTGGGCAAGCTCGTCCTCAACGGCGCGAACCTCAACGCCCGCGGCGTGAAGCGATCCGTGCAGGCGCCCATCGAACTGGGCTACCGCATAGCGCGCCTGTTCGCCCGCTTCAGCGCGAAGGCCCGCACAAACGCCGAGATGCTGGGGCTTATGGTCAATGACCCGAACGTCGCGCCAAAGGAGCTGGTCGCGCTCGCCGCGCCCACGCTCGTCATCGCAGGCGAAAACGACATGATCCGCGAGGACCACACCCGCCTCATCGCACGAAGCATCCCGAACGCGCGCCTGGCCCTCGTCCCCGGCGACCACTTCGTGGCCGCCAAAAACCCCGAAGCCTTCAACCGCGAGGTGGAGCGGTTTTTGCTGGAAGCATAAGGGGCGCCCCGCCCCATCGCCCGCTTTCGGTCAGCCCGCACGCTCCACCAGATCGATCAGCTCCTGCTGCGAATGGACGCCCAACTTCGCGTAAATATGCTTGACGTGGCTTTTCACGGTGTTGCGCGAGATGACGTAGTGCTCCATGACGAAGCGGCCGTTGCGGCCGCGGGCCAGCATCCCGAATATCTCCACCTCGCGCTCGGTCAGGCCGCATTCGGACCCGATGCGCGCGCAGCGCTCCTCGATGGAGGAGGCCGCGTCCGACGCGTCCCGATCCCCGCCCTCCTTGACCGCCTGCCCGTCGCCCGGCTTTCCGAAGGCGATCTGCGGCCCCACCCCGACGATCCCCTGGATGGTTCCGCTGAAGCTGAACCTGCGGAACCCCAGCCACAGGAAAGCCACGAACGCGAACAGCACCACCTCGGCGATGAGCATGGCCGCCTCGCCGTTCGTGCCCACCAGGTCGTTGGTGGTGTGGCCCGCCACAGCGCCCACGTCGGTGCCGAGCGCGCTCATGCAGCGCACGAGCGCGAACGTCGGCAGCAGCGCGTACAGGTTGCGCCCGCCCACCGCCAGCACCACCAGCCACGCCAGCATGTCGAAGCAGCGCACGCCGATGCGCAACAAGGCGTTGGCCGACGGCAAATCCGTCGAAAACGTGAACGGCGCGATGATGAACCCGGCCACCACCAAAAGCATCGCGAACGAGAACAGCGAGTCCTCCTTGTCGCGGCCCCTCGAGAGCAGCATCCAAAGCGCCACGCCCGCCAGAACCGCCGCCGACGCGTCCACGGCAACGGGCGCATGCGCCACCTCATTCAACGTCAGCCCGTACCCGGTGGCCACGCTGAACAAGCCCACGCACAAAAAGAGCGCATGTGCTGGCTGCAAGAACGATTCGGGGTTGGAAAGCTCCAAGCTGGCGGGCCGCTCCCCCTGGGCAACCTTGTCGAGCACCGGACCGCTGCGACGGTAGAGCAGCATGATGACCAGCGCGAACAAGCCCATCATCTCAATGACGCCCAGCTCGAACGGAACAGGCGGATGGACCGCATTCGCCACCTCTCCCAGCGCCATGCCGCACGCCACGCCGACCAGCCTCGCATTCGGCGATTCCAAGGACGAAAGCCCGCAGACCAACATCACGGAGGCCCATGCCGAGGCGGCGCTGGAAAAGAGGAACCCCGCCACCGACAGCGGGCCGTTCCCAGCCGCCAGCGCGAACTCGAGCACGAACGCCGCCGTGAGCGCGCAGCCAAGCGCCGCCATCGTCAGCAGCCGTCGATCAAGCAGCGACGGACGACGCGTCGCAACCAGGAACACGACCAAGAACAAAACGCCCAAAGAGAGCGTGGAAAGCTCGCGCGCGATGCCGAAGTACTCGGCCACGCGCGCGTAAAGGCTCGCGTTCATGACGTTGCCGGCGCCTCCCAGGCAAGCCAGACCGAGCACGCACAGAAGCGTGCCGCCGCTTGCGGCCTCGCGCAGACGCGTTCCGATCAGTTGCAAAGGCTCCCTCCCCTTTCGTGATCGCATCTTGCCATTGTAGGGCATTGCGGTGAGAGAATCGAGGGCAATTCACGCAAAGGCGTCCCCATCGGCCAAAACGCGCATGCTCACCCCAGCGGGGGGAGCGCGCTCGCCCCGCTCCGACCGGCGAAAACGCCCCGGGCGGGGTGGTGCGGGAGCTGCGGTGGCGGCATAGGATGCACAGCGAGGGAAACGGCCCGCCCCGGCAAGGCGGCAGGCCGTTCAGAAAACGCTCAGAAGGAGGAGCCCATGAAGGACATGCAGACTCGCGGCATCTCGCGCCGCAGCTTCATCGGAGGCGCGGCGGGCGCCGGCGCGCTGGCCGCGCTCGGTCTGGCCGGATGCGCGCCGAAGGCCGCGGGCACGGCCGAGGCCGAGAAGGCATCCGGCGCGCAAGGCGCCGCCGGCGCGGCCGACAACAGCGTGGTGGCCGTGGACGACGGCAGCGCCGCCATCACGGTTGACTGGCTGGGCGCGCCGCCGGAGATCGCCGAGGGCGACATCACCGAGACGAAGGACACGGACCTGCTCATCGTGGGCGCGGGCAACGCCGGCATGATCGCCGGCGCGTACGCCTCCGAGCAGAAGATGGACTTCATCCTGTGCGAGAAAAGCTCCGAGGTGGGCGCCACGCGCCACTGGTTCAACGCCGTGGACACCAAGCCCTTCACCGACCAGGGCCACTACACCGACCGCGCCCGTCTGCACGGCGAGTGGGCCCGCTACTCCAGCGGCACGTGCGACCACAACCTCATCAACATGTGGATGAACGAGAGCAACGCCATGTTCGAGTTCGTGGACAAGCACATGAGCGCGGCCGGCGCCGTGGTCATCGCCGACGAGTTCGAGATGCCGGGCGGCATGGGCGCCACCGAGTTCTACACCCCCTGCGGCGAGCATCACTACGGCAACGCCGAGGGAGGCCGCGACGGCGTGCCCGAGCGCAACAAGCTGTTCGAAGAGGTCATGAACGACAACGGCTACGAGGTGTCCTACAAGCACGAGCTGGCGAAGCTCGTCACCGACGACTCCGGCCGCGTGACGGGCGCCATCTTCAAGACCGACGGCGGCTACACGCAGATCAACGCGCGCAAGGGCGTGATGCTGGCGACGGGCGGCTACTCCGCCAACCCGGCCATGCTCTCGGCGCTCTCGCCCATCACCACCGCATCTGTGACCGCGCTCGGCTACAACCAGAACAACACCGGCGACGGCATCAAGGCCGCCCTGTGGGCGGGTGCGGTGAAGGACATCACCAGCGCCACGATGATCTTCGACCGCGGCCTGGTGGCCCCCGGCACCACGGCGGGCTACACGCAGGAGTCCATCGAGGCGGGCAACCCGCAGTGGCCCGGCAACGGCCAGTTCAACGCCGGCACGCAGCCCTTCCTCAAGGTGAACCTGCGCGGCGAGCGCTTCGCGCTGGAATCGGCGGACTACGACTACCTGCCGCACGCGGCGGCGCAGCAGCCCGGCGGCGTGTACGTGAGCGTGTGGGACGGCAACTTCGGCGACGACGTGCAGCGCTTCCACACGCTGGGCTGCTCGGCCGGCACGCGCATGGGCGTTCTGGCCTTCAAGAAAGAGGACGGCAGCTACGACCTGGACGGCTACTTCGAGAAGGAGCTGGCCGACGGCCGCCTGCAGAAGGCCGACACGCTGGAGGAGCTGGCTGACAAGCTGGGCTTCGAGGGCGATGCCAAAGAGACGTTCCTTGCCACCTGCGAGCGCTACAACGAGCTGTACGACATGCAGCAGGACGTCGACTTCGGCAAGGAGGCCTACCGTCTGTCCGAGCTGCGCACCCCGCCGTTCTTCGGCGCCACGCTGGGCGGCACGCTGCTCACCACCATCGACGGCGTGCGCATCAACGCCGACTGCCAGGCGCTCGGCACCGACTTCGAGCCCATCGAGGGCCTGTACTGCGTCGGCGACTGCTCGGGATCGCTGTTCAGCGGCAACTACCCCGACCAGATGCACGGCGTGGCCTGCGGCCGCACGATGACCGAGGCGCTTCACGTGGTGAAGCTCGTGGCCGAGCAGTAAGCTGAAACCCGACCACCCATCCTCTCTCTTGGCCGGGCGCGCCCCCTCCCTCCACAGCGCGCCCGGCCCCCTGCTGCGGGGCGCCCTCCGACCGAACGGAGGGCGCCCCGCGCTTTTCCGCCTCCCGCCCGCCTTGGCCGAACCGCGCTGACACCCCCCCCCTTTGCCGAACCACCGGCGGCGGGGCGTGTCAGCGGCGGCTTCGCAGAGAGGGCGTTTTTCCGCTTGCGCGGGGCGCTCCCGGCTACTTTTTCACGCCCGCCATCGTCTGATCGACGATGCTGTCCATGGTGTCGGCCGTGAGCATGCCCGCCACGTAGCCGAACACGTTGCCCTTGGCGTCGATCATGAACGTGGTGGGAAACGCCGTCACCCCGTAGGCGGAGAACAGCTGGCCCGTCGTGTCCATGAGCACGGGGTAGGTGATGCCGTGCTCGTCGATGAACGCGCGCAGCTCCGGCTCGCTCACGTCGCTGTTTTGGGGATGCTCGTCGGTCTTGGGGTTGGCGACGCCCAGCACCACCAGATCGCCCTCGTTTCCGCCTCGCTCATGGTAGAGCGCCTCGATGTCGGGGATCTCGCGCTGGCACGGCCCGCACCAGGTGGCCCAGAAGTTGAGGAAGACGGTCTTGCCGCGGTAGTCGGACAGCTTGTGCTCGACGCCGTTCTGGTCGATAAGCGCAAGGTCGGCAAGCGGCGCGGCCACGGCCTCCGACGACCCACCGGCACCTTCGTCGGCTGGACCCTGGCCGGCCGCATCCGCGTTCTGGCCTTCCTTGCCGTCCGCATCCTTGCCGCTGTCAGCGCCCTCCGCGTCCGCCGGCTGCTCCTGCGCGGCCGGCGCCGCGCCGAACGACGACAGATAGCTCGTCACGCCGTTCATCCAGCCCGTCGCGGTCATGACGCCCATGACGATGAGCAGCGCGCCGCCCACCTTCACCGTGTACCGCACCACGTTGCCGTGCGTGCGGAAGAAGCGCAGCACCTCGCCCGTGAACAGGCCCACCGCCAAAAACGGCAGCACGAAGCCCAGCGTGTACACGCCCACGAGCGCAAACCCCGCCGCCGCAGAAGCGCTCGACGACGCCATGAGCAGCACGCTCGCCAGCACCGGACCCACGCACGGCGTCCACGCGAAGCTGAACGTGAAGCCCAACGCCAGCGCCACCAGCGGGTTCATGGCGAACTTGTTCAGGTTGAACGGCAGCCGCCGCTCGGTCTCCACCGCGCGCGCCTTGCCGAACGCGCCCAGCATGTACAGGCCGAACAGCGCCATGATGACGCCCGCCGCCACCGAGAACGCGCGCTGGTTGCCCGTGAAGAACTGCCCGAGCGCCGTGAACCCAAACCCCAGCAGGAAGAACGCAAAGCTCACGCCCACCACGAAGAACACGGTGTTCGCAAGCACCTTCGCGCGCGGGTACTCCACGGTGCCGTCATCCGCCACCTTCCCCGCGCCGCCGGCCAGATAGCCCACGTACAGCGGGATGAGCGGCAGCACGCACGGCGAGAAGAAGCTCAAAAGCCCCTGCGCGAACACGGTGAGCGCCGGAACGCTCGTCTCTAAGGAAAAGCCCATGCGGTCCTCCTTGGGCGGGTCGATGCAAAACGCGTTGCCCTCTTATACAGCACTTCGCCCGCCGAAGGAAGGGCGCATCGCCGATTCGACCGCATGCCCACATGCATGGGCGGGCGCACGCCCCGAAGCGCGCCCTCGGACACCCGCCTTGCAGCCGCCGCGCCCGCCCCGCGACCGGTGCGCGCAGCCGAAGCGCCTCTTGGCGCCCGCCTCACAGCCGACGTCCCTTCCGCAGCCGCCGCACCCGCTCGCAACGCCCCCGAGGGCGGCCGCCCTACCGCTTGAGGCTGCTCAGGATGCCGGCGCGCTTGGGCGGGTCGGGCAGATGGATCATCCGCGGTTCGAAGTCGAACAGCTCGGCGGTGCTCACCACCGAATCCACTTCGAGGCATTTTTTCAGGCACGCGTCGGCGCACAGGTTGCACTGCACGCAATCGGCCACCGAGAACTCCAGGTAGCTGCCCACGCCGTCTTCGGGAACGACCTCGCTTTTCACAAGCGCGCCCGTGGGGCAGAACACCGTGCACATGCCGCACACCGAGCAGCGCTGCGCATCGATGCGCACGCTGCCGAACAGCCGCGTGTCTATCTCGGGCGCCACAGAGGCGCCCAGCGAATCTATCGCGTCGAGCACGCGCATGCGCCGTTCGGGGTTGAACTGGGGAAGCGTGCCCGCATCCGACATGCGCAACCGCTCGCGCAAAGACGGCGCGCCGGCGGCGTCGTTCTTGAACACCATCACCTCGGCCGCCGTGCCCGCCGCGTCCTTGGCGCGCGAGCGGGCGCTCGTGAAGAAGCCGCGGCGCGACTCGCCCAGAAGCTTGCGCTTGTCCTCCAAAAGCGCCTCCTCGGGAAACGCCGAGGCGCGCGTTACCCGGATGTCCGAACCCTGCGCCGCCATGAGGTCGTTCGCCGAGGCCACCACCGCGTCGATGCCGGGGACGTTGCCGCGGAACCGGCATGTGGCGCACGTGCCGTCCACCAGCACGATGTCGCGCACGCCGCGCGCGGCCAAGCCCAGAAGCACGCTCTCCTCCATGCGCGCCAGGCACGGCACCTCGGCGTACTTCGTCGGGTCGCCCACGTGCTTCGACGCGATGCGCGCGCACGCGAACACGGCGGTGCCGCCCGTGTTCGCCACGCCGGCGACCACCGCGGACGCCAGGTCCTCGTCTAAGGGCCGCAGCGGGATGAGCGCCTCGGTGGGGCACGCCGTGGTGCACGCCCCGCAGGCCACGCAGGTCTCGGCATCGAGCGAGAGCACGTTGTCGGCGGCGAACACCGCGCCGGTCGGGCACGCGTCGGCGCACTTCGCGCACGACGAATGCCGGTTTCGCACGGCCACGCAGCGGTCGGAGGCCAGATACACCGCCTTGCTCTCCAGAGCCTCGGCCACTTCCACGATGTCTACGAGATTGGGCATGTCACTTCTCCAAAAACGACTCTTCTATGCCGCGCAGCTCCTCGGGCGTGTTGGCGTTGATGAAGCAGCCGCCCATGGGCTCGGCCTCCAGCACGCGGCTCTGCGGGAACTCGAACACCTCCACGTTCGGAAGGAACGACTGAGCGCTGCGCTCCCCCCGGTCGAGCGCGGCCCGCACGGCCAGCAGGCACGCATCGCGACGGTACAGGGCGTGGAACGGCTCGTAGCCGTGCTTGTTCACCGGCACCACCGCGTCGGCGCCAGACTCGTTCATGGCCAGCGCCTCGGCCACCACCAACGACGGGGACGCGAACACCATGTCGCAGGCCACCACGGCAACGTAGGGGTTGCGCGCCGCGCGCAGCGCCGTGTACAGGCCGGGCAGCGCGCCGCGGAAGTCCAGCTCGTCGCGCACCAGCTGGATGCCCAAGCCCGGGAACTCCTCGTGCAGAAACGCCAGGTTCTCAGGCTCGTTGGTGGTGATGACCAGGTCGTCGGCGGCCGGAGCCAAGCGCTCGACCAGCCGGCAGATGAGCGGACGACCGGCGAAAGGCACCGTCGCCTTGCTGCGCCCCATGCGACGGCTCTCGCCCCCCGCTTGGATGACCACCGTCACGCGCGGCCGCGCGTAGTGGCCTTGGATGAAATCCGCCAGCGCGGCCACATCGTCCAAATCGAACGCGGGAATGCCGTAGATCGATGCGGCCTCGCGCGCCTCGGCGATATCGGTGACGACGGCCACGGTCCGCGCGCCGGGCATTTTGTTCGAGACGTCCCCATGGTCGGGGCGTTGCACGGCAAAGCGATCCCCGACCCCCGCAGAACACGCATGCGAAGCGCCCTGCGAAACCTCGCCGGCAGAAGGACCCTCGCTCAACGGCGCGTCCTCACGCGCGAGTTGCGTGAAGTCGGCGCCCAAAGGCCAGCCCCGGCGCGCGCCCTCGGCGAACACGGCGGCCACGCGGGAATCGGCCTCGCTGCCTGCGCGCATGATCTCGATGGTGGGCAGCCCGCTTTTGCGGTACCCCTCCACCACCACCACGTCGTGCCCCGGCATGCCGCGCACGATGTCGGCGCACTCCAACTCGCCTTCCACCGTCTTGATGCACGCCATCTGACCCGGCGCCGCTATCACCGTCTCGCTTGCGCCGGCGGCGCGGTGACGGTAGGAATCCTTGCCGGGAATGTCGATGTCGAAGCCCACATGGCTGTGGTGCTTCACGCTGCCCACGTCCAAACCCCGGCTCACCAGCTCGGCGATCAGCTTCTCTATAAGCGTGGTCTTTCCTGAGTTGTGCCGCCCGACCACCGACACGGCCGGGCTGGGAATATTCACCATGCGCGCCCCCTCTTTGCTCGGCGCCCAGTATAGCAGAAGCCGCGCGCGACACGGGCGCGCCGCACGGCCCCCTTCCCCAGCGGCCCATGCGAGATGTTTCCCGAAAAACGGCCAAGTTCCCCAGTTATGAGTCTTTTTTCGACGCCATGCCCGGTTTCTCTCACGAAACGCGCAAAACGCCGTTTGCGAACCACCTGGTCAGAAATTCTAAGTTGCAAAATATCTGATGCTGGCGTCGGAGAAAGGACTCATAACTTGGGAACTTGGGACTCATAACTGGGGAACTTGGCCATTTTTCGGGAAACATCTTGCACGAGCCTGCTCAACGCGCGCCTCAAGCCGGATCTTGGACCGCGCACCACCGAAGCTAAGCCGACCGCCCCGAACGCGGCAACCGCAGCAGGCCCACAGCTTGCGGCCCGTGGCGGGTTCGTAGCTCGCAGCTCGCGGCTCACGGCGGATCCGCGGCGAACTCGCGGCGGGCGGGGCGAAGGCAAAGGCAGGTTTTCGCCGTAGGAGCTTCGCCGAAAAAATATGTTGATATTTCATGGAGGGCGGTGCTATACTGGACCTCGCTTTACAAAGGCTTGATGCTTTCGTAAAGAAAAGGGTTCTGCTTTTGGAGGGGAGCGGAACCCTTCTTCTTGCTTTCGGGACGGCGACGTCCCGATTTTTTTTGCCCGCACCCGGCTATCCCCGCAAACGCTCCTACACCTCGCGACGGCCCTCGAGGGCGCGGCCGAGCGTCACCTCGTCAGCGAACTCGAGGTCGCCGCCTACGGGCAGGCCGCTCGCGGGACGGGTGACGCGGATGCCGAGCGGCTTGATGAGGCGGGCCAGGTAGGCGGCCGTCGTCTCGCCCTCCACATTGGGGTTCGTGGCCAGCACCACTTCGCGCACCTCCTCGGAGGCAAGGCGCTTCATGAGCTCGGCGATGCGCAGGTTGTCCGGCCCGATGCCCTCCAAGGGCGAGAGCGCCCCGCCCAGCACGTGGTACACGCCGTCGTAGACGGCGGTGCGCTCGATGGGAGGGATGTCGCGCGGCTCGCTGACCACGCAGATGACGCCCGCGTCGCGCTTTGGCGACCGGCAGATCTCGCACAGGTCGTCCTCGGCGTAGTTGAAGCAGCGCTCGCAGAAGCGCACCTGGTCCTTCACCTCCGCAATGGCCTCCGCCAAGCGCAGCGCCGTCGCCTTGTCGGCGTTGAGGATCCAATAGGCTATCCGCTGGGCGGACTTCGGCCCTACGCCGGGAAGACGCTCCAGCTCGTCGAGCAGCTTCTGGATGGACGGTGCCGCGTACATGAAAACCCCGCCTCCGGCCTACATGAGGCCCGGGATGTTGAGACCGCCCGTGGCGGCGTTCAGACGCTGGGAGCTCAGCTCGGACACGCCGCGCAGCGCCTCGTTCACAGCCGCGGTCACCATGTCCTGCAGCATCTCCACGTCCTCGGGATCCACAGCCTCCGGATCAATGACGATGCTGGTCACGGACATATCGCCCGACGCGACCACCTTGACCATGCCGCCTCCGGCGGTGGCCTCGAACGTCATGTCCTTGATCTCCTCCTGGGCCTTGGCCAGCTCGAGCTGCATCTTCTGCGCCTGCTTCATCATGGCGCCCATGTTGCCCATGCCGCCTCCGGGGAACCCGCCTCGTTTCGCCATCGTCATCTCCTATCTGTCGTCGTCTCCTGCGCCGCGCGCATGCGACGGCGGCTTTCGCAGCGGTTTTCGCGCGAAGGTCATTCTCTCACTTCTTCGACAACTACGCCATCGCCGAATCCTGCGGCCAGGATGGCCTGCAGGTCGGCGGAGTCGGCCGGACCGGCAGGCGAAGGGGCCGCGCCCGGAGCCGCAGGCGCCTGGGGGACGGCCGCAGGCGGAGTCGCAGGGGCCGGCGCGGGTGCGGGAGCTGGCGCGGGCGGAGCCGCAGACGCCGTCGGAACGGGCGTGGCTGCCGGGGCGGACGCCGAGGCAGGGGCGGACGAGGCAACCGGAGCGGACGCCGATGCCGAGGCGGCAGAACGCTCCGACGGGGCCGAAACGGTTGCCGGAACCGAAGCAGACGCGGACCCCGATGTCGGGGCCGGAGCGAGCGCAACCGCAGGCGACGGAACAGGCGCGGACGGGGCCGGGACGCCGTAATCCGATTCGTCCGGAACGGGCGCGTCCGCATCGTCGTAGGGAACCTGATCGTCTGAGAAGGGCGGAACCTCGCGCGAAGCGGCGGGGGCTGCGGCTTGAACCTCGGGGGCCGGCGCGGGGGCGGAAGCGGGCGGCACGAGCTGGGTCGTCGCAGGGGCGGCGGGGGCCGGCGCGGGATCCGAACGGCGTTCGGGCGCAACGGACGAGGGGGCCGACACCGGCTGAGCGGTCGGCTCGGGGGCCGGCGCCGTCGGCACCGGCGCAGCGGAGGCGCCGCCGGCCTGCACGTAGGCGAACGGAATCGCCTCGCCGCACGCTTGCGCGAGGGCGGCGGACACGGCCTGCTGCACGTCGGGCTTTTGCACGGCTTTGTACGCGAACGCGTTCTCGGCCGGGAACTCTATCGAAAGCACGCGCTTGCCGGCGTCGTAGGCGGCCTTCGCATTGAGGAAGAGCACCCCGTAGGCGGCCTTCTCCTTCTTGAGGGCCGACAGCGCGGCCTGCCAGATGCGCTGGAGCGCTGCGGGATTCTGCAGGCTCTCGCCCAACTCCGGGGAAACCCCTCCGCCGCCAGCTGGAGCTGCGGCGGGAGACGGCGACGAGGCGGGAACGGCTGAGGCCGGGACGGAAGCCACGTCCGAGGCCGCGGGAGCGGGCGCTGTCGGAACGGGCGCTTGCGGGGCGGGAGCGGATGCCGGAGGAGCGGCCTGGGTTCGATCTTGCGAAACCGGCTGCGGAGCAGCTGCGGACACAGCGGCAGCGGACTGCGCGGCAGCCGCGGCGGACTGCGGGATGAACCCGGCCGCAGCGGGCTGCGGGGCGGGCACGGCCGCAGCGGGCTCCGACGGCGCCGACGGCGCCACCGCAGGCGCCATCCCCGCCGCCGCAGGGACAGGCGCGGCCCCCGCCGTTGCAACGTTCGCCGCTCCCGCGCTCGTCACGTGCGCCACCGCCGAGTAGCCGCTCTCCAACGCCTCCACGCGCTCGGCCAGCGCCTCCAGCGTGAGGTCGGAATCCGGCCGCACCATGCGCGTGAGCGCTATCTCGAACGACAGGCGCGGGTTCGTGGACGTTTTCAGCTCCGCGGACAAATCGCCCAGCACCCCCAGCAGCCGCGAGAGGCGGTCGGGTCCAAACAGCGGCAGCTCGCTCGCCAGCTCGCGCCGCTCCGTATCCCCCACCTCCAGCGCCACGTCGGCGTCGGTGAGCGCCATAACGTACAGGTTGCGCACGTGCTCGGCCAGATCGCGTGCAAACTGAGCGAGGTCGGCGCCCGTCTCCACGAACTCAGCCGTCCAGCGGAAGCACCCCGCCACGTCCCGCGTGCCAATGGCTCGCACGATCTCGGCGAGATCGTTGGTGTCCACGCCGCCCAGCATGCGCTCGGCCACTTCCAGCGTGACCTTCCCCTCGCCAAACGCGATGAGCTGCTCGAGCGAGGTGAGCGCGTTGCGCATGCCGCCCTCGGCCCGGTGCGCCACAAGGTCGAGCGCCTCGCCTTCGAACTCCACGCCCTCGGACACGCACACCGCGCCCAGACGCGACACGAGCGCCTCCTGCGAGATGCGCCGAAAATCGAAGCGCTGGCAGCGCGAATGAATCGTCTCGGGAACCTTCTGCGGGTCGGTGGTGGCCAAGACGAACACCACATGGCTTGGCGGCTCCTCAAGCGTCTTCAGCAGCGCGTTGAACGCCGCCGTGGACAGCATGTGCACCTCGTCGATGATGTATATCTTGTAGCGCCCGCGCGTGGGGGCGAACTGCACGCGGCCGATGATCTCCTCGCGCACGTTCTCCACGCCGGTGCGGCTGGCGGCGTCCAGCTCGTAGACATCCGGGTGCTCGCCGTTGGCGATCATCTCGCAGTCCTCGCACGTGCCGTCGGGCTCGGGCGTGGGCCCGTGCTCGCACAGAAGCGCCTTGGCCAGCAGGCGCGCCGTGGTGGTCTTGCCCGTGCCGCGCGGGCCGGTGAACAGGTAGGCGTGGCTCACCTTGTCCTGCTCGATGGCGTTTTTGATGGTGCGCTCGATGTGCTCCTGGCCGACCACGTCCTCGAAGATCTGCGGCCGGTACTTCCTGTATAGTGCTTCCGACATGGGAAAATCGCCCTCCACGCGCATGCTGTCGGGCAGCGGGCGCGCCCCCTGCCCAAATCATCGGTCCTCCCTATTATATCGGCAACCGCGCACGACCGCGGAGGGCGCCGTCAAGCACACAGCATCAGCAGCCCGCGCCCGGCAACCCCGCCCCGCCGCCTGTCCGGCCGCACCACGAAAAACGGGCGGAGCCTCCGCCCCGCCCGTTTTCGACCCAGCTTGCCGCGCCGCGCGACCGCATGCTACTCGGCCTCGGCGTCCGTCCCGGCCCGTTTCGCCTTGCGCGAGCCCATGGCCGCCTTGATCGCGCCGATGATGGCGGGAGCCACCGACACGGCCACAATGCCCAGCACGATCACCTCGAAGTGCTCCTGCACAAGCGGAATGCCGCCGAAGAAGTACCCCACCAGCACGAACAAGCTCACCCACGTGATGCCGCCGATGCAGTTGAACAGCGTGAACTTTCCGAAGTTCATATGCCCCGTGCCCGCGATGAACGGAGCGAACGTGCGGAAAAACGGCATGAAGCGCGTGATGACGATGGTGAGGCCGCCGTACCTCTCGAAAAAGTGGTCGAGTTTCGCCATGCGCTCGGGCGTGAGCGCCTTCACCTTGCCGGAGTCGATGATGCGCTTGCCGAAGAAGCGCGCTATCCAGTAGTTCGAGGTGTTGCCCAAAATAGCCGCCACGTAGAACACGATGAGCGTCGCCCAAATGTTGAGCCCTCCCCCGTCGGCCGAGAACACGCCCGCCGCGAACAGCAGCGAGTCGCCGGGGAGGAACGGGAAGAACACCAAGCCCGTTTCCACGAACACGATGAGGAACAGCGGCGTGTACACCCACACCGCGCCCAGCGCCACAATCCAGCCGGCGATGGCGCCACGCGGATCGGATAGCAGGTTGACGAAGAAGTCGATGATTTCCATGAGCGCCTTTCAGCTCCAAGACGCGCGATGCGCGCCGCATCCGGCGCGCGGCGGCGTTGTTGCCGCAAGCGTCCTCGTACGCAGAAGTATCCCGGATGGGCGGGAGCGCTCGTCAGCGGTCCCTTATGGCTGCTTCCTCCCGGACCTGACCAGGTTCGGAACATGGCGCCGCCCCGGCCCATCCGGGATACTCCCGTGCATGCCACGCATGCGAGGTCCCAGTATAGCCGATGCGCGCAAGCCCCGTTCGGCCTCCGCCGCCGAAGCGACCAAAAGCACATAGTCCCCAAGCGGATTTTACACCGGCTTTACACGGTGCGCTGCGCATCGCGCAGAAGGCCCTCCACGCCCGACGCCACGGCCACGCTCGCCATGCGCGCCAGCTCCTCAAGCGGCGTCTCCGAATCGTCGGCCAGCCAGTGCCGCATAACCGACAGCAGCCCCGCGCTGAAAAACGACACCGCGTACGGAAGGCGCGGACCCAGCGCAGCGGCCATGCCCAGTGCGTCGTCGGCGATGATGGCCTCGGTGAGCGGGCGCTCTATCTTGCGCAAAAGCAGGTCGGAGGACAGATGCGCAAACGTCAGCCCGCTCGCCTCGAACTGCTCCATGAGCGCCACGCTCACACGCGAGAAGAGATCGGCCACATCCATACGCTCCCCGAGCGCGAACGCCTCTTCACGCACGATGGCCACGCGCCACTCGGCCTCCTCGCGGACGATCTCGTCCACCACGTCGTCCACCGAAGCGTAGTGCAGGTAGAACGTCTTGCGGTCGATGTCGGCCTCGCGCGCCACGGCAGCCACGGTCACCTTGTCGAAGGCACGCTCCTGCACCAGTTTGAGGACCGCAGCATGAACGGCCGCCTTAGTGCGGGCGACCCGCCGATCCTGCGCGCGCCCGCCGCGTTTCGCCGCCGGTCCGCGCTCGCCGCGCCGCGTCGCCTGCGCGCAACCGTTGCGGCGCGTCGCGCCCGCCGCTGCGCCCGGCCGCCCGTCCGGCCCGTCCCCCGCTGCGCCCGATTGTCCGTCCGACCCGTCCCCCGCTGCGCCCGGCTGCCTTTTCAGCGCATCCTCCGCCGCCGAGTCTTCAGAGCCTTCCATCGTTGCGCCCCACTTTCCGCCGGATCTGGGGAATAACCCCCATCCGAATCGAAACTGGCAATTGCCCGTCACCTCCCCGTCACTATAATCGTCATAAGATGAATAATCAACATTTGTGGAAAATATAGAAGCACGAAAGGAGCGATGAGCATGAAAGCGACCGACCAGATCAAACGCGCCGCGCTCGACAAGACGCTCGACTACTTCCTGAAGGACCCCGAGGCCAACACCGTCAAGATCATGGACCTACTGGACAAAGTGGCGCCCGCCGACCTGTTCCCCAGCCAGCGCGCGGCGTTCCGCAACGCCATCGACCAGAAAAACAACTGGTACCAGCTCATCATGAAGATCATGGATTTGAATCCCGTCGTGCGCGATAACCTGGTGAAGACCTTCGTCATCGACGGCAACCTGATGGCCTGGCCCAAGCAGGAGGCCATGCGCGAGAAGTACCAGTGCAACATCCCCTGGGCCGTGCTCATGGACCCCACAAGCGCCTGCAACCTGCACTGCACCGGCTGCTGGGCCGCCGAGTACGGCCACAAGGAGAACCTGACCCTGGAAGAGCTTGACTCCATCATCCGCCAGGGCAAAGAGCTGGGCACCTACGTGTACATCTACACCGGAGGCGAGCCCTTGGTGCGCAAGCGCGACCTCATCGCGCTGTGCGAGCAGCACGCTGACTGCACCTTCCTCTCGTTCACCAACGCCACGCTCATCGACGAGGACTTCTGCCAGGACATGCTGCGCGTGAAAAACTTCATTCCCGCCATCAGCGTTGAAGGCTTCGAGGAGGCCACCGACGGACGGCGCGGCCAGGGCACCTACGCCAAGGTGGCTGCAGCCATGGGGCTTCTGCGCGAACACGGGCTGCCCTTCGGCGTGTCGTGCTGCTACACCTCGGCCAACGCCGAGTCCATCGCGTCGGAGGAGTTCTTCGACTGGCTCATCGACCAGGGCGCGCTGTTCTGCTGGATCTTCTCTTACTTCCCCGTGGGGGTGGATTCGCCAGCCGAGCTCATGGCCACTGCCGCCCAGCGCGAGCACCTGTACCGTTTCGTGCGAAAGATGCGCGACACCAAGCCGCTCTTCACGCTCGACTTCCAAAACGACGGCGAGTTCGTGGGCGGCTGCATAGCCGGCGGGCGGCGCTACCTGCACATCAACGCCGCCGGCGACGTGGAGCCCTGCGTATTCGCCCACTACTCCAACGCGAACATCCGAGAGGTGAGCCTCCTCGACGCGCTGCGCTCGCCCATCTTCATGGAGTACTACGAGGGCCAGCCTTTCAACGACAACCTGCTGCGTCCCTGCCCCATCTACGAGAACAGCGGCTGTTTGACCGAGATGGTAAAGCGCAGCGGTGCGCACTCCACCGACCTGCAGCATGAGGAGACCGCCGCCGACCTGTGCGCCAAAACGGAAAAGGCGTGCGAGGAATGGAAGCCGGTGGCCGAGCGCCTGTGGGGCGATCCGGACGATCCGCAGTTCGCCAAACGCCACGACCCCGGCCAGGGCATGGCCGACACCGACAAGGCAAAGTTCGCACGCATGGGCCGCACGCGCAAGCCTTTGGAGGACGGCGAATAGGAGCAACCGGCCGACGAGCCATGCCCTCCGCCCCGCAGCAAGAAACGGACACGGCATGGGGCCATGGGGGGGCAGTCCCCGGAATTTTGACGGAGCGCGGGCGCTGCCTCAGCCCGGCATGGCAAGGGGTCATGAGCGCAACCTCCGCAACTCGACAAGGCGCGAACGCTGCCTCGACTTGGCATGGCGAAGGACCACGGGGCAAACTCCGAGTCTCGACAAGGCACGGGTGCCGCCTTGACCCAGCACGGCGGGATTTGCGCGCAGAGCCTTCAAAATGCACGTTTTCAGGCTCGAGTGGTCAAAAACGGCGTAAGTCGGGGATTTTTGAGGCTTTCGCTCCGCAGCGGCTCACGACGACCTGGGCTTTTACGGAGACATACATGGCAACAACCCGAAATATCCCCCGACTTACGCTGTTTTTGACCACGCGAGGGGATTTTGCGCGTTTTTCCCTCTCCGGAGGGCACGAGCAGGAAGCAAACGCCGCCCGCAGCAAAGCGGGGTCCGCCTCACAACGTGCGACAGACGAAAGATGATCGGACGAAAGCGCAAATGGGATGTGCAGGCAGATGGGGTGTGAGAGCAGGCGAAAGCGCAGGCGAAATGCGCGAGCAAACGGAGGCGCAGGCGGGATGTGCAGGCAGATGGAATGTGCGAGCAAACGGAGGCGCAGATGGGAGGTGCAAGCAGATAGGATGCACAAGCAGATAAGACGCGCGAGCAGGCGAAAGCAACGGCATGACGCGCACGCAGGCGAAGGCGCGAGGCGGCTGCGCACGAAGGGGCCGACCTTCGCGCGAAAACGCAGGTCGGCCCCTAGCAGCGCGCCGTCACTCGACGCCGTGCGACTCGAACAAGACGAGCACCGCTTTCGCGCTCATCTTCTGGGCGATAAGCTGGTTGCTCGTCGAACCGCGCAGCCGACCCTCGGCACGACGGCTCTCGATCAGCGCCGCCACTCGATCGTATTCGGCTTGCGTGGCCTCGTGGGCATCCTCGTACGCCGCCAACTTGGCGAGCGCGGCGCCCACGTCGTCCACCTCCACATCCCCCGACTCCGTTACGCGTGTCAGCCTCATACGCTCCTCCTTTCCCGCAAGGCGGCCGCCTTGGAAACGCGGCCGCCTTGTTGCAGCCTACAAGGTGCGGAGGCTCACCTCTTTGAGCTGGCGGCCGGAAACGGCGCTCGGCGCGCCGGTCATGGGATCGCTTGCGGAGCTGGTCTTGGGGAACGCGATGACGTCGCGGATGGAGTCCTTCCCCGCCAGCAGCATGACCAAACGGTCGAGGCCCAGCGCGATGCCGCCGTGCGGCGGGGCGCCCAGCTCGAGCGCGCGGATAAGGTGGCCGAACTTCTCGTCAATCTCCTCGTCGGACAAGCCGCACACGCGCAGCACGCGGCGCTGCTCCTCGGCGCTGTGGATACGGATGGTGCCGCCACCCACCTCGAAGCCGTCCATGACCAGGTCGTAGCTGTAGCTGCCGCAGGCCAGCGGGTCGCTTTCGATCTTGTCCAGGTCCTCGTCCAACACGTGCGTGAACGGATGGTGCTCGGCGGCGTACTTCTTCTCGTCCTCGTCGTACTTGAACATGGGGAAGTTCACCACCCACAAAAGCGCATGGCCCTCGCGCGGAACGTTCAGCAGATCGGCCATGCGCAGGCGCAGTGCGGAAAGGACCGCGCACGCCACCTCGTAGGTGTCGGCCGCGAACAGCAGCAAATCGCCCGGCTCCACGTCCATGGCTTGCTTGAGCGCCGCCCACTCCTCGTCGGAGAAGAACTTCTTGATGGGGCTTTTCTCCTGGCCGTCAGTGGTGAAGGCCACCCAGGCCATGCCCTTCGCGCCGTTTTCGGCGGCGATGTCGGCCAACTTCTCCACCTCGCCGCGGCTCCAGTCGCCCGCGCCCTTGGCGTTGATGGCCTTCACCACGCCACCGGAGTTCGCCACGCTCGAGAACACTTTGAAGCCCGTGTCCTTCACGATGTCGGTGAGGTCCTTGAGCTCCATGCCGAAACGCGTGTCCGGGCGGTCGTTGCCGAAGCGCTCCATGGCCTCGGCGTAGGGCATGCGCTCAAGCGGGAACGCATGCTCCACACCCACCGCGCGCAAGGTTTCGGCCATGACGTCCTCCATGAGGTTCATCACGTCCTCGCCCTGCACGAAGGACATCTCTATGTCCACCTGCGTGAACTCGGGCTGGCGGTCGGCTCGCAGGTCCTCGTCGCGAAAGCACCGCGCAATCTGGTAGTAGCGCTCGATGCCGGCGCACATGAGCATCTGCTTGAACTGCTGGGGGCTTTGCGGCAGCGCATAGAACTTGCCCGGGTTCGGGCGGCTCGGCACGATGTAGTCGCGCGCGCCCTCGGGCGTGGAGTTGGCCAGGATGGGGGTTTCCACCTCCAGGAAGCCGCGCTCGTTGAGCGCGCCGCGCATGGCCTGGGCCACCGTGTGACGCAGGTGCAGGGCCCGATACATCTCGGGACGGCGCAGGTCCAGGTAGCGCCACTTCATGCGGGTGGTTTCGTCGGTCTCGATGCCGTCTTCGATGGAGAAGTGCGGCGTGACCGATGTGTTCAGCACCTCAAGCGCGCTGGCAAGCACCTCGATTTCGCCGGTGGCCATGTTCGGGTTCACCGCGTCGACGGCACGCTCGCGCACCGTGCCCGTCACCTTCAGCACGTACTCGCGGCCGAGGTGCTCGGCTTTGGCGAAGTCTTCCGCGCTCACGCAATCGGGGTCGACCACCACCTGCGTGTAGCCCTCGCGGTCGCGCAGGTCGCAGAAGATGAGGCCGCCGTGGTCGCGGTTGTGCCACGCCCAGCCCGTGAGCACGACCTCGCGGCCGACGTCGGTTTTGCGCAGCTCGCCGCAGGTGGCGGTGTGCATGCAGTATTCGTTCTTCAAATCTGCCATGATGCTTTTCTCTTCTCCTTGCAAACTATGTTGGCGCCCCGCCCACGCGATGCGCGCGTTGCGCAGGCGGAAAACGTTGCCTCAAACTGCGTTATTGTACGACACCGACCGCAAGCGCGCAGGTCGCATTCGCCATTTCATGCAAAATGCGCGGGGCGGGAAGGCAAGCGCGTCCGGCGCCGCGCCGACGGACGCTATGCGTCCTGACCGAACTCAGCGTCAAGGTACACGCAGTTCACACCGTTGTTCGCGCACAACGCTTGCAGCTTTTTATCCAACGTGAACAATGTGGCGCCCAGCCGTCGCGCAAGAACGAAATAGAACAAGTCGTACGTCGAGTGCTGTAGCCTGTTCGATTCTCCCGACACTTCCACCCACGAGCCTTTATCGTCGACGAATTCGTCAACGGAGGCAAACGCGCGCATGCCGCACCGAATTGCCTGCTCCTGCGAAAGATATCCACCGCGCACGTACTTCGACAAGACGTGCGTCACCTCGTAACAGAACAACTCAGGCGCATATGTTTTTTCACCCTTCAAAAGCAGCATCTTCAACCCTGCGCCGTCTTGGGTGCCCATCGCCATTTCAAGGGCGGCGTTGCAGTCCAGAACAATCACGCTTTCACCGCCCCTCCCGACATCACCGAAGAGAGGGCCTCGAACGCAACGTCACGCTCGTCGCGCACCTGCCGCAGCATCTCAACGGCACTGGGCAAATCCTTGGGAAGATCAGCGCGCTCTTCTTCCGCCTGCCGGAACAGCTCCTCGCGGCGTTTGGCGCGGGCGGCTCGCTCGGCTTCGGTGTCCACCGTTGCCGCAAACGGCGGCGACGCATAACGCAGCGCGCCCGCCGCGCACGTGCGCGGCTCGCCCGCCTGCGCTCCCTCGTCACACGCAAGCATCTGCTCAACCGCCACGATGACCTGCTGCGCCATGCTGCGGTGCTGCGATGCCGCATACTCTTTCAGCTCGTCGTACAGCTCGTCGGGAAATTCCCGCACCTGCAAAGCCGGCATGCCGCCTCCTTCCACCCAAATCTTTGATTATGCATTATACATGATTTTTGCATGTTCTCAAAGGCAAAAGGAGAGGATGCGTGCAGTCGTCAGCATGCGGGCGCCCCGCGCAGGAAGCGCACAAGGTCGCAAAGAGAGCTGAAACAGCGAACGCGCATTGGCGCGCGGCGCGGCTGGATGCTTGGCGCAAAAAACCGCGACCGCCGACGCCCGTACACGGCCACCATCCGAAAACCCCGCTTCGCATACATGCGATTTAGCGAGGCAAGCTCGCTGTTGAGCTCGACAAACATAAACGTCCCCGTTTCAGTATGCAGCAAAATAACGTGTTTATGAGTACGGTACTCGTAAGCACGTTATTTTGCCAAAAGATGCTTTTTTGCGCGCCGGGCGCGGGCGGCGCACACGAAAACGACCCCGCGTAGAGGTCGCGGGGTCATTGGAGGGGACAGTAGCCTCCGACGAGCGGAGGGCACCGAAGTGCGCCAGGGACGCCAGAGCATCGGCACCTCGAACGCGGCGCCAGGGACGCCTATACGTCAGGGCGCGACGCCATCGCCCCTGCGCCTTAAAAATATGTTGTTAACACATGAACGCATGCCAAAGCGAATACTGCGCCAGTTCGAACGCGTTTTTTACAATCCGCAACACCGCAACGCAGTTCCGGGGGAGCGGCGCGTCGGCGCTGCGACGCGCTCTGGCTTTGATTTTTACCTACGCAATCGTCATCAGAGAATCCGCAAGCACGCCGCGAACGTACGCGCTCGTCGTTTTCCCTTCGCTCTTCGCCTCGGCCTCGATGACCCTTTTCATCGGAGCGGGGAGCTTAACGGAAAGCGTCACCAAATCGGATGTCGCCGGAAGCCGCCCCTCAACGACTTCACCAACATTCTCCCATCCGCTCGGCCACTCGTCGCGCTCCAACGCGTCCTCCCAACCGGCAATCATTTCGTCGGTGACAACAACACCGTTCTCGGCGGTAATCCCGTTCGGCATTTCTACCTCCATCCCAGTTCACGCTTGAACTTCTTCGTCGGTGGCACGAAAGCGTGAAACACGCACCACACACCATCAATATCCAAAAACCCAATCAGCTCAGCAAACCTGCCGTCTGGCAACGCTCCGACAGAAATCCAAAGCGGCGGATCATCCGTGCCGTGCCGCTGACGGCACCTTATGGGATTCTCCCAGGCATACGCCACTTCTTCCTTGGTAAGCCCGTGTTTCAGAGCGTTCCCGTGAACCCTTACCATCCTCGCCCCTTTCTGTCATACTTAAAAGTATACCATATGGTAGTACCTTCTTTCACGTTAAGCTCGCACGCAAATCAAACAACCCTCTGGCAACCCGCCAAGCGCGAAATGCCAAGCGAAATTGAAAGGTATAGCTGTCATTTCGTTGATTTGAAGTAGGATTGCAAGGTATAACTTGCAACTGAACGGCTGGAGAAACAATGGTAACGTCCGAGTCCATTCGAATGCGAACGCGTTCCGCTCCCGCACTAGGCGGCACACATCTTCTCCGAGATTTCTTCCACAACCAACTTCGCAGTTAGGGGGGTATTCGGGGAAAAATTGACGCGAATACCCCTTAACTCTGCGATTTTCAGGGGGATTAAAAGAACCGTTGCGCACAACTTGTGTCGTTACAGGAAACGCGCGGGTTCACCCAGAAGTCGCTTGCCGAAGCAAGCGGCTTGCACCGCACCCACATAGGCGGCATCGGGCAGGGGCGCATCAACGCGTCCATCAACAACATGGAGAAAATGGCGCGTGCGCTCGACATCGGCCCTTTACCGCTGTTCGTGGACGGCGAGCCGTGCCAAACGGCGGGCGAACAGAAGAAAACAGCATGTTGCGAATGGTCGCTTAGTTGGAATAGGGGCGAATTCGTGCCGCCAGCACCACGACCGCCCTACTCTTCGCCGACGTCGAAAACCTCTTCGATGCGCGCAGGGGCCGTCCCGCCGCCAACCGCCTCGCCGCCGAAGCGCGCGAGTAGGGTGCGCACGGCCGCCAGATCAACCAACCGCTCGGCATGCGTGCGCATGTTGCGCGCCTTCACCTGGCCAGACGCCAGCTCGTCGGGCCCGAGCACGGCAACCACCGCCGCCCCCAGCTTGTCCGCAAGCTTGAACTGGCTCTTCAGGCTGCGATGCTGGTGGTCCATCTCGGCGGCCAGGCCCGCGTCGCGAAACGCCTGCACGAGCGAGAACGCCTCGGACCGCACGGAGTCGTCCACGCACGCCACGAACAAATCGCACCGACGCGCCGGCGGGAACGCGTGCCCCGCAGCCTGCAGCGCCAGCACGCAGCGCTCGTAGCCGAGCGCCCAGCCGAACCCCGGGGTGGGCCGGCCGCCCACCTCCTCCATCAGCTTGTCGTAGCGTCCGCCGCCGCCGATGGCGTTCTGGCTGCCCATGCCCTCGGTCACCTGCACCTCGAACACGGTGCGCGTGTAGTAGTCCAGCCCGCGCACGAGCGTAGGATCCTCCACGTAGGAGACGCCCGCGCCGTCCAGGTACCCCTTCACCGCCCCGTAGTGCTCGCGGCATTCGTCGCACAGATGGTCGGTGATCTTCGGCGCGCCCTCCATGACGGCGGCGCAACCGGGGTTTTTGCAGTCGAACGCGCGCAGCGGGTTGATCTCGGCGCGGCGGTTGCACTCGTCGCAAAGCTCGCTTGCGTGCTCGGCCATATAGGCGCGCACGGCCTCGCGGTAGGCCGGACGGCACTTCTCGCAGCCCATCGAGTTCACCAGCAGGCGCGTGGCCTCAGAAGGGATGCCGATGGCAGCGTAGAAGCGCATGAGCATGATGATGCCCTCGGCGTCCACGCTGGGCTCCTCCGCACCCAAACACTCGATGCCCACCTGGTTGAACTGGCGTTGACGGCCCTTCTGCGGGCGCTCGGCGCGAAACATGGGGCCCGCGTACATGAGTTTGGCGGGCGCGGCCCCCTGCGGCACCAGGTCGTGCTGAGCCACGGCGCGCACGACGCCGGCCGTGCCCTCGGGGCGCAGGCTCAGGCGGCTTTTCGCCTTCACGGTTCCGCCGTCAAGAAGCGTGGCCAGGTTCTGGCCGGATATGGCCGTGAACATCTCCTTCGACACCACGTCGGTGGCCTCGCCGATGCCCCGCACGAACAGCTCGGTCTGCTCGAACAGCGGCGTTTCGATGGGCGCGTAGCCGTAGCGGCCGAACACGTCCGCAGCCGTCGCCTTGAAATGCGCCCAGAACTTCGCCTCGTCGGGCAAGAGGTCGCGCGTTCCTTCGGGAGCTTGGATGGCCATGATGCAGTCCTTCGTGTCGTGGGGCCTATGGGATCAGGTTATTGTAGCGCAGATCGCGCGGCGGGCGGCACGTAGCTCGAAAACAAGGCGGACCGCCCGCGCGAAGCACGGTCAAGCGGAAAGCGCTGCCTACCCGTCCAGCGAGCGAAGCACGTTCGCCAGGGCGTCGTCGGGCCGGTAATGGAGCCGGATGTTCAACAGGTTGTGCGCGACGGGGAACAGGTTCGCGTCCGTTGCCGCGACGGCCGCCTCGTCAAGCGTGTCCAGCACCTCGGACGTCGGCGCCACGGGCACGCCCGCGCGCGCAAGCTCCTCGTCCACCTGCTCGCGCGGCACCAGCTGCGCACCCGTCTCGTCCACAAGCTCGCGCAGCTCGGCCGCAGCCTGCACGGCCGCCACGGAAGAGGCGGCCATCGACTTGAGGTAGCACGCAGCCCCGGCTTGCGCCCGGCCCGCCTTCCACAGCACATAGGCAAGCTGGTAGTAGGCCATGGCGATGTCGCTTGGCCGCACGGCCACCCGCAGCCCCTCCTGCAAGACGCGCGCCGCGTTGTCCATGTCCCCCACCAGCATGTAGACACGCCCCAGCTGGCGATACCCCGCCAAGGTGGCCGGCGCCAGCTCCACGGCGCGCTGGCCGTAGCGGATGGCCTCGTCGGTGCGGTCGAACGACTGCTCCAGCAGGCGCACGATCTCGAGGTGGCACAGGTAGAACGAGTCGGGGACCAGCTCCACGCGTTTGCCCGCGTCGGCGGCGGCGCGCTCCGGGCACCCAGCGCCCGCCCGCGCGCGGTTGTACAGCACGCGCGAACTGTAGGAATCGAACGCGCGGAACACCATCTGCGCGCCGTCCACGAACCCGTCGAGGGCCGACGCCTCCCTCACGCCGTCGATCAGGGCGGCCACCGCCGCGCTCGGATCCTGATCGACAAGGGACTTCGCACGGCCGAGCGCCACCAGGCAGCGGTCCTCCCCCAAATAGCGGCTGACCACCGCGTTCTGATCGCCCATGTCCACGTCGCCCTCGGCCAGCGCGGCCATCAGGCGCGTGCAGGACGAGAAAGCGCGGTCGTCGCCTGCGCTCGACGCCTGCTCCTGGGCGGAACGGACGATCCTGATGGCCTCGGCGGCGCTGTCCGCGCCCGCGATGAGGTCCGCCAGGCTCTCGGCCATGCGACGACGCGCCGCGTCGAAGCTGATCCTCACCCCTCGGCTGTCGTCGGAGCCCAGCGCAAGGCGCGCGCGGTCGGCAAGCAGCATCTCGCGCGTCTCCGGCAGCTCCTTGCGCAGCGTCGCCGTGGGCAGCGCGTCCACGTAGGCGAACGCGTCGGCCGCCTCGATGTCGAACACCGCTCCGCAGGATCGGTACAAGGGAAACGGATCGGCGGCGCGCGCGCCCTCGAACCGGCCGAAGCCCTCGTACGCCGCACGGTCGAACGAGACCTGGGCATACGCCGGAACGCGCGACTCGACGGGGAACTCCCCCGCCTCCTCGCCCTCCTTCGAAGTCGCTTCGTCGGCAAACGGCCTGAGGGCCAGATCGACGCGCAGCACCGACGGAGACGCCTCGAAAGCCGCAGCTGCCAGGACAAGGCCCACGTGCAGCGCGTAGCGCCGCGCCTGGGCGCCGCGCTCCTGCAAGGCGGCCTCGACCCGCGCGCCCGCGTGGCCCCCCGCGCCCTCGCGCCACGCCCATCGCGGCATGAGGCCCTCGTCGGGCACCGTCACGTTGAGGGCGAGCGCTCCTGCGGACGCGTCGAATTGCAACGCCGCCGCTATGCGCACCGGCAGCCGCAGTCGTTCGATGACCGCAGACACCGCGCAACGCACGTCCCACTCCCCTCCGGGAGCGCCCTCCAAAGCGCCAACGGGCCGATCGAGGTCGGGATGCTGCAGGGCCACCGTCTCCATCAGGTACGCGTCCCACCGCAGGCAGTCAGCCTCGCTCGCCAGCGTGGCGCTCTCGCCAAGCGCCTCCGCCACCAAGCGGTAGCGGTTGAGCGCCGCCTCCAAGGCCCACACCGTCCGCTCCGGCATGACCGAGCGATCGCCTTCGACGCCCACGTAGTAGGTGTTGGCGTAGCGCACCGTGCTCACCAGGCGTAAAGAGACCTGGTCGTCGTTGAGGTCGGAGAGGGTCTCCAGCCCGGCGTCGATCAGCCATCCGGCCAGGCAGCGCACAAGGGCGGGAGGCTCAAGCACGGGGTCGGCGTCGGCGGCGCGCACGTCGGCCACGATGCCGCGCATGCTCTCCAGCGGGCCCTCGTTGTGCAAGTGGGCGGACAGCAAGTGGGCGGACACGCTCAGCATCCCGCGCGCAGGCACCGCGGGGGCGCCGAGCGAGGCGCGATGGACGAAGGCCAGGTACGCGCGCGCCAGAGCCTCGTTGTAGGGGATGCCGCTTTCCCGCGCCCCGAAGCGGTACCAGGAGTCATAGAGCGTGTAACCGCCCCGATCCCTTCGGAACCGCGCCATCTCGCGCGCTTCCCCGTTCTCGTAGACGAACACGAACCCGCACTTTGCGCCCTCGGCGGCCGACCGCTCCTCGTCAAGCTCGAACGTCAGGCTGGGCTCGTGCGCCGGCGGGGCCGTCAGCGCGTCGTCGACCGTGAAAGCCCGCCCGTACGGGTCGAGGTAGGCCACCACGCGCACCGTGTCGCCGTCCAGACGCTCCACCACGTACGAACCGCCCGTGCCGGGCATCGGCAGGCCCTTGAGCGCCATGCCGACTATGCCGAATGCGTGCTCCTCGCCCTCGTGCCCGGGGATTGGAGGCATCGCGCCCTCAAGCGCTTGGCCTGTGGTCCTGAACGCCTTGTCCAACACCTCCAAACGGTACACGCCTTTTCGTCCTGCTACTTGCCGCACAACCCTTCCTTCCCGATGGTACGCACACAGCTTAGCACGACCGAATGCGCCGATGACGTGCGGCGCCCCCGCATCGCACAAGCAACACGGGGGCGCCGGCGGATCTTGTCATGCGCGGTGTCTGCGGCGTTGACGCTTCGCGCTTTTCCTCAGTGATGGTGGTTGCAGGCTTGGTCCGCGCCCATGACAGGCGCCTGGCCGGCCGCCACGATGCGCGCCGCATCGCCCACGATAGCGTGCTCGTTGTCGAAGTACACGGTGATGCCCACCTGGTTGAAGCCCATGAGCGGGCGCATGCCCATGCCGGCCGCCACGATGGCGTCCACGCCCGCGTCGGCCAGGATGCCCACCGGGCGCAGGCAGCCGCCTTCCTCATGCGGCGGGTTCGCCACCTCGGTTGCGCCCTTGACCTCTCCGTTTTCAATTTCGACCACCGTGAAGCAATCGCAGTGGCCGAAATGCCCGGCCCGTTGGGCCTCAAGCCCCGCCGCGCCCATCGTGGGAACCGCCAGCTTCATCGTCTCGCTCATCTTCGCCTTCCTTCCCCGGAGCCTTCGCGCCCCGGCCCGATTCCTGCAGGCCCCCTTCAAGAAGCCCGACGAGCAATTCGTCGAGGCGCCGCCGGTCGCGCAGGACGTCGAGCCACTGCTCGGCCAGCTCCACCCCCTGCTGCGTGAGCTCGTACTCGCGACGGCGCGGACCCGCCTCGTCGTCGCACCAGCGCGAGACAACCGCGCCCTCCTCCTCAAGCCGCCGCAGCGACCGGTACAGCCCGCCCACGTCCACGTCGACCGCGCCACCCGTCCGCTCCAAGATGGTCTTGCGCATGTCGTAGCCGTAGCCGTCCGCGAACAGAAGCGCCGCCAGCGCGGCCGGCTCCACGAGCGCGCCGCCCCCGCCGCCCCGCCGCCGGCAGCACGGCTTGCGCGGGCCGGGTGCGGGGGTGCCGCCGGGCATGGGGGCGTCGGGCATGAGGGTGCCGCCGGGCGCAGGAGCGTTGCCGGGTGCTGGGATGCCGCCGGATGCGGGGACGTTGCCGGGTGCGGGGGCGTTGCCGGACATGGAAGCGCTACCGGATGAGAGGTCGCCGGACACGGAGGCACCGCCAGACGCGGAGTCATCGCCGGGCGCGGAAGCGCCGCCCGCGGCAAAGCCGTCGCTGGGCGCAGGAGTACGCTCTCCGTTCGACATGAGTCCCGACCCCCTTTCCGTTCCGCACGGCATGCGCCGGTCGTGCATGCGCTTCGCAGCTATATGACATAAACATATATACTACTGCAACATGCACGCTGTCAACAGGCATTCGGAAAACGGGCATCCGGAAAGAGGAGATCCGGATTCGGGCGGATCGCGGACGCAAGCGCAAGCGGTCGGCAAGTCGCCCCCGATGGCGAGAAATCACCGAAATCGGAAGGATTCGCTCGTGCGCTTTCTCCTCCTGCTGGAAAAACGCCTGATCGTCGATCACATGTCATCTTCTCAGAGTCCGAAAGGGACGCGCAGGCTTCCGACTTCGGTGATTTCTCGCCATCCGGAGCCCCTCTCTGTTAGCGTCGACATAGGCCGGCCGCTCCCGCCGAGCAAAGCCCTGCCGGCACCTCGGAAGGCCCCGCCCGTCGGGCGGGAGCTTTCCGAAACGTCCGACCAAGGAAGGCTCGGCTCGGGATTCGGCAAGCGCGGGTCCACGCCGACGGGAGATTGACAGAGAGAAACCCTTTCATCCTGCAAAACCTTGCGCGCTGGCAACAGCAACATCCCGCGCGCACGCGACATCGCACGAGTCGCGGCAACGCGCGGGCTGCCGCAGCGCGCGTGATACAACAAGCTCGCGCGGGCCGCCATGCCAACCCTCCTGCCCCCGCAGCGCGAGTGCGAGAAAACCGCCGATCATGGCAGGTTTTGACGGAAAATAGCCATCGCCCCCGAAAGCCCTCGGAGATGAGCGACACCGACCAGGGGATATGCGGGGGACAAGGCGAAAGAGGGTCCGTTGGGTCGGTTCGTACGATCATCTTCCGTCAAAACCCGCCACGAAACCCAATTTCCGCTGCGCGGCACCGTTAGCATGGGCAGGCAGGGGCCGCGCGAGGCCCTGCGCACGCAGGCCCGCGCGCCGCAGCCCCTTGCGCCATCAGGCAAGCTCTTTGCCGACTTCGCTCTCGCTTGGAGAATCGCCAGACGGTACAGCGTTGCAGCCCCGCGTCCTCCTGCCGGGCAGCAGGGACAGAGAGATCGCTTCGCTCGGACACACGTCGGCGCACAACCCGCACTTCGTGCACTCCGGAATACGCCGGGAATGAGGGTCGACCTGTTCCGGGCACACCTCGACGCACGCACGACAATCCGTTCCATGCGCACGCAGGCAGCGCCCCTCGTCCACGCGGGGCCTGAACGTGACGTTCGCCGACGACACGAGGGACGTGAGAGCCGCCACCGGGCACAACGTGCGACACCATCTGCGCAGCACCGTCACCTCCAACACGAGCACGACGGGAAACACGAGAAGCCCCCACGTCGTCTCGCCGAATTGAAACAGATGCCACAGCCCCACCAACGTGGCCACCGAAAGCCCCACCGGGCACACCAGGCAGAACACAGGGAACCCGAACACAGCCGCCGATGCAAGCGCGCCCGCCAGAACCGCATGCCGCCCATCAATCCGCACGCCATCGCGCTTGCCGCCCACAGGTGCGAGCGCGCAACCATCGCCGCACGAGCCGCGCCCGCGATCGCAGCGCCGACCCGCATCGGAACCCGGAGCGCTAGCGCAGGATGCAAGCTGCGCACACGCCGCCTCCCCGCCGGACTCGGGCGCCCCGGCATCGGTGACACGTGCTGCGACGTTCGAGTCCGCTCGCTCGGCGCCTGCGTCAAGATCGCCGGCCCGAGGCTTCCTCCGGAAGAACCGTTGCAGATAGGGCGTGGGGCACACCCACGAACAGAACGCCTTGCCGAACACCGCCACCAACGCCAGCGTCAGAGCAAGCAGCAAGAGGGGGTGCAGCATGACCTCCTTCGCGCCGAGCATTGTTTCAAGCGCACCCAAAGGGCAGATAGCCGCGATGAATTCCACCCCCATCGCCGAATAAGCGCCACTGCCGATGGGGATGAGCAATCCCGCCACAATGACGAGCAGCACGACGCCGGCCACCGCATGACGCTTTCTTTCCCATGTCCACGATCTCCGCTTATTCTGTCGCTCAGCCACGGCGCACCTCCTCTGTGGACGAGGCCGCCCGCACGTTGACGCCGCGCATCTTCGACCCCGAATACGACCTCAGCGACGCGGATGGGCACACGTGCTCGCATTTCCCGCACCCGTTGCACAATCCTTCGTTCACCACGGGCCTGCGCATGTCATCCAAAGAGATGGCTCCGTATTCGCACGCCTCGGCGCACTTCTCGCATCCACCGTCGCCCCATGCCAAACACTCGCCCTCGTCAACAACGGCCACTCCCACGCGCTCTACAGACGGATCGAACGGCACGAGCGCGCCGGTGGGGCACACCTCGATGCAACGGTTGCAGAACGTGCAGAACCCCTTGCGGAAGTTCAAATACGGGGTGCGCACGTTCACCAACCCTTGCTCGATGCGGGCAAGACCGATGCAGTCCGGCTCGCAAACGCTTTGGCACCGGTCGCATTTCAGGCACTTTGCCACGAATGCCGTCTCATCCTGCCCTCCGGGCGGACGCAGCAGATCGGAGGGACTGCCGAGGGCGCGCGACAGGCCGCCAAGAGCCGCCACGCCCACCGCGCCCGCCGCGCCCGCAACAAGCGAGCGGCGGTCAAGCGACACAGGCATGTCCGCACGCTCCACACAATGCCGTATCCGCATTCGCGCACGGCGCCTCCAGCCCCTCCGCAACTTCAACCAAGCTCGCGATAGTCTGCGCATCGTCATGGACGAACGCGCGCGTCACCTGGCTCAATCCACGATAGAACGACGTGCGCGCCACCGCCTCCACCGTGTCGCACAGCTTGGCTATCCAATTCAGCTGGTGATCGGTCGAAAAATCGCGCTGCACGCGCAACGCGCGCGCAGCTTCGGCGACATCCCCGCGCGCAAGCGCGTCGTTGGCTTTGTCGCACATGAGGGCCATGAACTCGAACTCGAACGAGAGGTGGTCTTCCGGAACGAACGCCTCGGCAGTGTCCACGGCCAAGCCCTCTTCGCAAAAACGGCGGTACACGTCGTCGCGCGCGTCCTGCATGAGCAGGCCCTCGGCACTCGTGAACACCGACTCATACGGCGTCGCACGCCGCTCGTCGTAGGTGTCGGCGGCCAGAAACGTGCGCGCGTAATCGCTCGCAAGCTCCTGACGCGCGCCGAAGCGCTTACCGCGCAGGTATCGCTGCATGGCCTTCAGGCCGTCGCGCAGCGGTCCCTCCCCAACGCCCGCAAGCAAATCGCGAGCACGCAGCGCCTCTAGGTCGTCCTCTTTCAGCTCTTGATAGAAATAGCCGGCGAGCACCCGGTAAAACGCCGCCCGCCCGGCGTTGGCGTCGCACAGCGCGCGCATCGCATCGTCGCGGTCCATACGACCGCACCTCCTTTCGCGGCGGGGCTCACCGCGCTTGCGCTCGGCAAGCCCCGCATCTTTGGCCGTCGTCGTGCAGCTTTCGACGGTCAAGCGCCTACAGAACCGTCCCCAGATAATCGGCGACGGGAACGGAGATCATCCACATGGCGCAACGGTACGCCACCGACCCGGCGACAGCGCACACAAGCGCCGTCGCCGCAAGAGCGCCCGACGCCTCCTCCCGCGCCCGCGCAGCGGCAAACCCGCACACGATAGGCGCAATACCGGAGCCAGCCAGGCATACCACCGCAGGCAAAGTCGCCGCGGAAAACGCTCCTGCGAACACGAGGTACGCGCCGCCCAGCACGAAACCGGCAATACCCGCAACGCCCAAGGCAGTCATCGCACGGCGGGAGGGCTCGGCCTTCATGCCGCATGCGAGCGCCAGGTACGCCGCAATGCCCGACGGAGCGGCCGTGCCCAGGTAGCCGAGCGGCAGCAAGACGGTGTCCCACACAGGACGTGCCGCCATGATGTAGGAGTACCCCGCCATGAACGAGAGCGCCACGCCGAAAACCGCGCCCAAAACGGCGAACGCTTTGCGAGCAGAGGCAGATGCGTCACGCGCGAGTAATACCAGATAAACGATCACGCACGCGCCCATAAGCCCCACCAGCACCGCTTCGACGAAGATGCCGCTCGTCGGATGGTTGAGCGCCTCCATCATGCGCTCGGGATGCGACAGATGCGCGACCGAGGCGATGCCGCCCACGGCCGCGCACACGAGCGCGACCAGAGCGCCGGCGAAACGGGCGCGAGAAGCCTTGCCCGTGAACTCGCTCGCAGCCACTGCGGCGAGCATCCAACCGCCCAAGCCGGTCAGAACGGTGAACAGGACCAACGACCACTGGATAGCCATGGTTACTCGTCCTCCTTCCAGGTGGCGTACTTCGAGGAGAGGATGTAGCACGTCGCAGGGTTGTTCCCCACGTTCTTCAGATGGTGCACGTCCGCCGGATCGGCAGCGGCAACCGCTTTCGCGGCGTCGCTGTCCGGATCGTCCAAATCCCCATAAAACCGCGCACCCACGGCGCAGTTCGTAACGCAGTACGGTTCGTCAAGCTGCTGGCACAGCGTGCATTTCTCCACGCACGCCTCGGCCGTGTTCCATGCGCGCACACCATAGGGGCAGGCCATCATGCAGTACTTGCAGCCAATGCACTTCTCTTTGTCCACCAGCACGATGTTCGTGTCGGGGTCGCGGTAGCTCGCGCCCGTGGGGCACACGTGCACGCAGGGAGCGTCTTCGCACTGCTGGCACATCACCGGCAAGAAGTACTGCTCGATGTCCGGAAACGTCCCCGTCGGACCCACCTGCACCACCTTGTTCCAGTTCTCGCCCAAGGCGATGCCGTTCTCGTTTTTACATCCGATCATGCACCCGTAGCACCCGGTGCAGCGGTTCAGATTGACAACTATGGCATAGCGGCTCATGCGAACACCATCTCCGTTTCATCGCTTGGCTGGGGCATCCACGGCTGGAAGTCCTCCGGCCTGTACCACACGCCCTCCGGTGGCGCGTCCGTTTTCTCGATCTTGACCGTGTATCCGCGCAGCGTGTAGGAGCCGAACACGCGGTCGTAGCGGCTCTCGCCGTTGGAGAGCATGTTGACGTTCATGGCCTTCCAGCTCTGGCTGATGTCGCCGCCGTTCTCCAAAAACTCCGGGTTCCAGAAGCGCTCCATGTACACCTCCCGGGGATTGACGCCAAGCGTCACCTTCGCCCGAGCGGTGATGGTCGCCCGCCTCGACGACACGTGCACCCAGTCGCCATCCTCGATACCTAGGGGACCGGCCGAATCAGGGTTGATCCACACTTCCGGAACCGGATACAGCTCGCGCAGGTAGGGATTGTTGCGCAGCGTGCCATGATGGTAGATAGGCAGGCGCCCGTTGCTCAGCACGAAGGGGTACTCTTCGTCTGTAAGCGGCGACTCGTCCGGTTCAATGTAGTAGGGCACGGCCGGATAGTCCTCCGACGCGGGGTCCAACCGATATTCCTGCGAGTACGGCGGCGCCGTCCAGGGAAAGCCCGTGCGACCCAACGTCACCTGCGACTCAGCGTACAGCTCCACCTTGCCGGTAGACGTATCGAAACCCTTGGGAAGTCCCGTCTCGGGGTCTATCTGCTTGTACACCTCGTACTGGCGGTACTCCTCCTCGGGCATGACCTCCATCCAACCCTTTTCGCACAACTCCTCGTAGCCCTCACGGTCAAGACCCACGGTTGCCACGTACCAATCCATGAAGTCGTCGAAGTCCTTCCAGTAATGATCGCCCGTCGCGCCGTCGTCGCCCGCCATGGCCCGTTGCGCCATGGGGTTGCCCAGATCGGCGCACTTTTTGATGATCATCGAAGGTAGGTACTGTCCCGGCACGCCCTCGAACAGATGCGTGACCGGCTGGCGCACGAACACGTAGTTCAGCGTGTTCTGCAGCATGTAGGATTCCAGCCATTCCACCTCGGGAAGGAAGATGTCGGCGCACTCGGCCGTGAACGACGTCGGGTAGATGTAGGTGTGCACCACAAGATCCATCTTGCGGGCCGCATCGCGCCACCGCTCGGGATTGGCCAGCATGGCCAACTTGTTACCCGAGCCCTCTATCCAGATGTGGGGCTGATAAGGCTCGCCTGTCTCGATGGCCTTCAGGCAGCTGGGGATATGGCAATGGAAGTTGAGGTTCAAACCCTTGTACTCCACCGACGACCCGAACGCCTTGCGAGCCGACTCCTCGGTGCGCAGCATGCGGAAGGGCATCGCCTCGCTGTTGGGGCCCATGCCAAACGACTGCAAAAGGCAGCCCGGTTTGCCCACGTAGCCCATGATGAGGTTGAGCATGCAGGCGCACATAGCGCACACCGATGAAGAAGGATGCTGGTCGGTGGCCACACCCAGCGAGATGCCGCCTGGACCGTCCACGTAAATCTTGATGGCCTCCTCTATCTTGTCTGCGTCAAGCCAGCAGATCTCCGCAGCCTTCTCAAGCGTGAATTCCTCCACCGACTCCCACAGCGCCTGCAAGCCCGTGGGGCACTGCATGCCAGCCACCTCGTAGGTGCCCATGAGCGCGGGCTCAAGATCGTCATCCCAGGGGTAAGGCAGGGGCTTCACGCTGTTTGTCTTGGTGTCCCAGCACATGAACAGGTTCTCGTCGCCGCCCTCTTCCAGATCGCTCTGGCGCAGCAAGAGCTTCGTCTCCGGGTTCACCAGAAGCGGCGCGTTGGACCACCTCATGATGAACTCCTCATCGTAAGCTCGTTGTCGATAATGTAGCGCAGCCACGACATGAGCAGCGCCGGATCGGTGCCCGCGCGCACCGGCAACCACACGTCGGCGCGGGATGCGTCAGGGGTGAAGCGCGGGTCAACCACCACGGTTTTCACGCCGCGCTCACGCAGATTCACCACCGTTTTGCCTTGCAGCGAGGGTCCGTGGTAGGAGGGGCAGGTGCCCCATATGACGTAGTTTTTGACGGGCGAGTCCTCGAAGTACAGCTCATGGCAGTTGCCGTCGGCGATGGAGGTGTCTGCATTCATGCCGTCAAGCAGCCAAAACGTGGTGAGACGCGGAATGTAGCACTGCGCCGCGCCCGGCTCGAACGAATTGCCGCCGCCGAACGCGGTGTTGAACCGCATCGCCGTGTAGAACTGCGGATGTCCGCCGCCGCCCGTCGTGTAGATGAGCGCGTCGGGGCCGTACTCCTTGCGCATCTCCTCCAACTTCTCGGCAATGTAGTCCACCGCCTCGGTCCACGATATGCGCTCCCACTGGTTCGAGCCGCGCTCCCCCACGCGCTTCAAGGGGTACTTCCCGCGGTTGGGATGGTAGAGCGCCTGAATGCCCGAAAGCCCCTTGGCGCACAAGCCCACGCCAGAGCGCGGCTCCTCGGGATTCTTCTCGATGCGCACCACACGCCCGTTGCGCACCGTCGCAATGACCGCGCACTCCGTTATGCAGCCGCGGCACAGCGTTTTGACCTTCCGCTCCTCATCGGCCGCGTAGGCCACCTCGGCATGGACAAGGTGATCTGCTGCCGCACTCGTCCCAAGCGCGGCAGCCACGCCGGTCAGGGCGGCAGCTTGCACGAACCCGCGCCGCGTCAGCACGGCGCCTTTTGCCTGCTCCATTGATTCTCCTTTCTCGCGCCCGCGCTTGGCGGGCATCAGCGTTGCGCGCTCTCCGCCGCGCGCCACGCAGCAACAGCCCGCAAGCCCTCCTCGGTGCTCCTCCAGCCGCCTTTCCACACAAGCGCGCCTGCGGCCTTGAGCTTTTCCAGGAAATACGAGGGGTACACCCGCCCCTCGCTGCGGTGGATGGTGGCCACGCGGTCGTCCTCTTCAAGCAGCGCGCTCACCTCGTCAAGCGACCGGGGTTCAGCACAGAACTCGAGCGTTGCGCAGAACAAGTCCGCACGCTCGGGCGCACACGACAGCAGATCGCGCACTCGCGCTGCGGGGTCCATGATCGCAAGTGCCTCCCGTCCGACATCGGTGACCGAGCAGCGCACCTCCACTTCATCGGCGCGCTCGAACTCCCCCATGCGAAACCTTTCGGCCTCGTCGTCTGTCAAACGGACCCCGTCGAGCAACTCCTCGCACGCCAAAGCCCCGCATGACGCAAGCCTGTCCACCAGATCGCTTGGATCGAACAGCACCGCGTCGCCGGCCGTCAACTCGCGCGCGAAACGCTCCGCATCCTCGCGCGGACAAGGCTTTCGGCAAAAGTCGAGCGTGCGAAACAGCACTTCGCGACAGGCTGGCTCTCGATCCATGACGGCCGCCGCCATAATCGCCTGATCAGCGATCTCCCGATCATCCTCCATTCGTCTCTCACCTCCTCGTCTCAGAATGGCGAGAGCATACGAAAGACGGCGGGACGCCGGGAATCGTCCTTTGGGTTCTTTTTGGGATTTTTCCCTCATCCAAAAGGATGAGGGAAGGTGAAATACCTGTTCAGATAGGAAGGTGCAGGGAGAGCGGAGCGGATGGACCCGTCCGGTTCGCCCGGCTTACTTGGCGGGCGGGATCCGCTTCACACGCTCATCCAAAGCGTCGAGCAGCTCGCCCTTCGAGCGCACGCCCGCTTTCGCGTAGATACCGCGCACGTGCGTCTTGACGGTGGGCACGGACACGCACAGCGTCTCCGCGATAAACGATGCCGACCTCCCCCTGACCAAGTAGGCGTACACTTCGCGCTCCCGCGCAGTCAGGCATAGCTCGTCGGCGAACGCGTCGGTGGCCACATCCTTTGCCGAAACGCCGAGGGCACGAGCCTGGCGCCGTTCCTTGTCCTCTTGGTCGCGCTGCACCACCAGATCGGCCAGCACGCCAAAGTCGCCCGGCCGAAACACAACGAACACGCCCACAATCAAAGCGAGCGTCATAACCACCACGGCTACATCGCCTGCCGCGCCATCCGGAAAAGCGACGAATAGCACATAGCTTACCGCCCATGCGCCGAGCGTCCCTGCAGAGAACGCGAAGCGCCCCCAACCCGCCAGAAGCGGAACGGACACGCCGTACGCGAACATGAGCCCGGCAAACAGACACCACAACAGCAGATCGACAAGGGAGTACACCACTTGCGACACCACCTGCAGCCAAGCGGCCTCTATGGCAAAGGGAGACAAGAGCATTGCCGCGATAAGCGCCATACCCACCGCGTAGAGCACTTTGGCATACGACGCGAACGAACGCATAAGCGGAAGATTCGCGGCCGCAGCGAACGCAAGAGCCGCAGCGAACGCGCCCATTTGAACGATCACGTTCTGGCTCAAAAACAACGACAGATCTTGAACGGCCAAACTCTGCCCATGGGTGAACGATGCCGTGAAGGACAGCACACCCGACACCGCCACCAACTTGACGACGGCAACGCGCTGGCGCTTCGAGAACGCCTGACGAAGCCCCTGCGACGCATCGCCTTCCGTCCTCGGCGGGCCGAAGGCTTCCGGCGCCCCAAACGCCCCCAAGCTCAAACATGCCGCGCTCGCGAACGGCATCGCAACGAGGACGGCCGTCTGCGCGGCAGGCGGCACGCTTGCCGTCGCCAAGAACATGAGGGAGGCGAGCGCCTTTGATAGCGCAGCGTACGTAAACGCGCGACGAGGATACGCTCCGGCATAGGGCACCATCGCCGCCAGGAACAACCATGACGTGCCCAGCCCCGTGAGCACCGCCGCGCCATTGAACAAGACCAGCAACTCGCTCCATGCGAACACGCGCACACCCGCCGTGCCCAGCGCCGCCGCGCAAGCGGCCAACGCAAGCAGACGCCCATTGAGAAAGAGCGCACCCGCCTCTATACGCCGCCACAAAAGCGCCGCCACCAAGGGAACCGCAACGAACCCTACCGTCGAGAGCACCGCCATGTCGCTGATCACGAGCGTGTGCACGCCCGTCGAACCCACGCTCGCTCCGGTATTGAACATGAGGTCGGCCCATAACGTGCAAAACGCGAACGGTAAGAACCTCAGCTGCGGAAACGCACGCGACAAAGGCCGCACCACCTGCGCCGCCACCGCTTCCCTCGCCGCCATCGAAAACCTCCCTGCCTTCAGCGTCGCACTATAGTGTATCGCAAAAGGCGATGCCGACGTGCGCCATGCGCAAACGGAAGAGGCCGCGAGCGCGAAACCCAAGGCGGCGACCTCCGTCGAGTCGCCGCCTTGGGAAGCCGTCGCAAGGAGGCTTCCCAAGGCGCGGCAACCCAAACGGAGCCTCGCCTACAGAACGCAGGCCGCTATCTCCTCGGCGGCGAGCACGCCCGAGGTGTGCGCCCAGCCCACCGTCTGCCCGAGGGCCCAGTAGTAGTCGTTGTGCATGGTTCCCACCGTCTCGGTGCCCACGGCGTACAGTCCCTTGACGGTCAAACCGGGTTCGGTGCCGCGGACTTCCATCTTGGGCGTCACGCTCAAATCGCCGCATGTGCCAAACGGGGTGGGCGCCATGCGCACGGCGTAGTACGGACCGTCACCGTACGGAACAAGGTGCTTGGCGCCCTTGAAGAACACCGGATCCTCGCCCGCCGCGCACAGCTCCCCGTAGCGGGAGAACTCCTCGGCAAACGTCTCCGGATCCCAACCGGCGGCCTCGGCCAGCTTTTCCGGGGTGTCGCCCTTGAACAGAACGCCGAGATCCTCCATGGACGACAGGTACGCCTCGTCGACGGTCTCGTCCCCGGCCCGCAGCCCGTCGATGGCCGCCTGGTCGGCGATGACGAACAGCCACGGCTCGTCGTACGCCACGCCGTTCGCGCCGCCGTACGTGGGCACCCAGCAAAACGCGTCCTCGGAATGGAAGCGCTTTCCCAGCTGGTTCACGTGCATGCGCGCCTTCGCCGGATCCTGCATGACGTTGCCGAGCGCCTGGACGCCGCCCGGATACGAAACGTAGTCCGCATCGATGGGATAGAGCGTGTCGACGCACAGGATGCCGAGGTTCCACGGCTGCGCCGCGCCGGCCGCCCACGCCATCTGCGCGCCCTCGCCGTTGTTGAGCACGGGATCGCGCCCGAGCAGGGGAACTTTCGCATACCGCTTGATCATGTCGTTGTTCGCGCCATACCCTCCCGTCGCGATGACCACGGCCTTGCCCATGAAGTCCACAACGCTGCCGCCGCGCTGGGCCCTCAGGCCCACAACCGCGCCCTCGTCGTCCACGATGAGCTCTTGCCCCGTGCAGTTCGTGTGCAACGCACCGCCCGCCGCTGTCACGACCTCGATCATCGCACCGTACGTCTCCTCGCGGTTGCCGCTGTCCTTGGGCGGCTGCGAGATGCGGTAGGCGCTGCCCGACAGCCCGTTGGTGGCCGGCGTCTCCTTCATATTGAAGCCGAATCCGTACCCCATGAGCCAATCCACCACGCGTCCGCAGTTTCTCAGATACGTGCTCAGGACCTCGTGATCGCAGTGATAGTGAACCGCCTCGAGCCACTCCTTGTAAAACGCGGGGATGTCGGCCTCAAGCCCTTGGTCCACCTGGTAGCGGCTGTTGAGGGAGATGTAGCAGTTGCCCGACGCCACCATGCCCGTGCCCCCGACGTTGGCCGTCTTCTCCACGACGAGCACGCGGGCGCCCTCCTCCGCAAGGCGCGTCGCGCAGGCGATGCCGCCCGGGCCGCAGCCGAGCACCACGACGTCGCCTTCGAACGTCTCTTCCGCCGGCTCCATCGAACCCGTCCGCTGCACCGGATACTCCGACGCCTGAGGCTGCGATGCGGTCGCCGCAGCGTTCGAAGCGCCCGCGTCGCCCGAAGCCTGCGGCGAGCACCCCGCGATCAACCCCGTCGACGCCGCCGCGCCCACGCCGAGCGCCGCGCCCTTGATGAAGCTCCTCCGTGAGAGATTCATGGTATCATCCCCTTCTGACGAACGATTCCTTCCTGTCCGCACGCTCCCCGATGCAGCTTCTTCGCCCTTGGCGGCATCCGCTTCGACGAGCCTTGCAAGGCGGGAGTATGGCGGATCGAGCGCATCCGCGAACCGTCCCGATAGGCCGGTTTTTCGGATGCGACCCAAGGACCGACACCGGCCGAAAGGGGTGGAATGTGGGACGTGAACTGAGGAAATACGGTACAGAACCGTTTTCGCTCCTTTTCGGCTGCCAGCTTGCCACGCTTGGCCTTCTGCGCCAAACGCCGTCGTACTCTTTCCAGGAGGCCGATATCCTCGCCTATCCGCAGCTCAGCCTCTGGCTCGCCCGCGCGCTTTCGGTCGCCGTCCTTTTCGCCGCGTCCGTCGCAATCGGCCGCGGAGCGAGCCTCCTTGCACATCGCAGGCTGCTCGCCCTCAACGGGGCGGCGCTTGTCGCCGGCAGCGCCGTCACGCTGTTTTTCGCTTCGACGCTGCCGCTGTACCTGATCGGGCAAACGCTCATCGGAATCTCCCACGCGTGGGTGCTGATCTGCTGGGCCGAGTTCCTCGCGTCGCTTGCGACAACGGACCGCACCCGCTGCATCGCACGATCAGCCCTCATCGCGGTTGCACTGTTCGCCCTTGTCGGCCTTGCGCCCTCGCCCGCGAAAGCAGCGCTGTTCATGGTGGCGGCCTGCGGCAGCATCGTCGGCGTGCTCCCCTTCTCGCGCCCGCCCGCAGCGCCGGCGCTTGTTGGACCCGTCGATGCGGGGAAGGACGGCGACGGGGAGACGCTGCGCGGCGCCCTCTCCCGCCTGCCCGTCGAGCTGTTCGTGCTCATGGCCAGCTACGCCATGCTGTTCCGCATGCTCGTGTTCTTCGACTTCCCCGTCCACGACGAGGCGCTGTTCTTCGCCTGCGCATCGCTTTTGCGCATCGGCGGCATGACGCTGCTTTTGGCTTACCTCTCCCGCATGCGCTTCACGCCCAGCGCCCGGCAGATCATCATGCCGCTTCTGTTCCTCACCGTCGTCGGCGTGGCGCTCCTGCCCGTGTCGGGCGAGCCCCTGTCGTCGTTTTCGGTGGCCATCGTCGAATCAAGCTGGACCTTCTTCTACACCATCATGTGGCTTGTGCTGTTCGAATTGGGATCGAATCGCAAACGGGGCCCTTTGCTCTCGTTTCTGGGCGGGTGGACCGTCATGAACGCGCTCCTGCTGGCGGCCGCGCCGCTCGCCGCGCTGTTCAAAGAGCAGGTGAGCGCGGGGACGCTGTCGCTTGCGGCGCTTGCGCTCGTCATCGCCTACATGCTCTCGGTGGCCCTGCTCATGCTCCGCAAGAAACCGGCCGGGCAGGAAGCGGCCGCCCCGCCCAACCCTGCAGGCGGACCTTCGTGGAAGGCGGGGCAGGAGGAGTTCCATCGCGCGATTGCGGAGCGTTTCGGATTGACCAGGCGAGAGACCGATGTGTTCGAACTGCTTGTGCAGGGCTACAGCCTGCCCGCTATCGAGGAGAGGCTCGTGCTCTCGCACAGCACGGTCAAAGGGCACGCGCGCAGCATCTACCGCAAGTTCGAAGTGGACGGGAAGCAGAGCCTTATCGAGAAGGCGGCCGCCCTGCGGCCGAAGGCCGACGGCTGACGGCGGGCAGCAGGCGGCGGGCGCGCGACACAGCGCGCGGGCAACGGGCGCGCAACAGGAAGCGGGAAGCGGGCGACGCACCCCTCCCCTTCGTTTACAAAGCACCAGATCAAACCCAAAAGTTACCCTAAAGTGCCCACCGCACTTGAAGGTGGCTACTTACCAAGCGGCGCCCGCAAGCCTATCATCGGGGCAGACACCGACACGGGACGGCGCCTTCCAGGCGGAGCCGCCCGCAACCGAAAGGGGCAGACGATGGGCTGGCGAAGAGACGACCCGAACGCCGACGCGCCGCAAGAGGCGGCAGAAGGCCTCGCGGCAAGCGCGAATATCCCGGTTGCAGACGCGAGCCAAGTGAACGCCGCGTACTGCCTGCGGTTCCTCCGGCAGATCCGCGACGTCTCATTCGCCACCGTGGATGCGGACGGGCTGCCAAGCGTGCGCATCGTCGACATCATGCATGCGGAGGACGACAGGCTCTACTTCCTGGTGCCTCGCGGGAAAGCCCTCCATGCAGAGCTGACGCGAATGCCCACCGTGGCCATCGTCGGCCAAACCACCGACTTCCGCTCCTGCAGGCTGCGCGGGTGCGCGGTGCGTCCCGAGGGCGCGGAAGAGCAGAGGCGGCTTGTCGATTGGATGTTCGAACTGAATCCGGCGATGAACGAGCTCTACCCCGGCGATTCCCGCTACATATGCGACGTGTTCCTCATCGAAAACGGCAGCGGCGATTATTTCGACCTGGGGCAAAAACCAATCATGCGCGTCGCGTTCGATCTGGGCCAAAACGAGAATGCGAGCGAGGGCCCAAACGGAGGCTTCCGGATAACCGACGCCTGCGTCCGCTGCGGATCATGCGCCAAGGCGTGTCCGCAAGGCTGCGTGACGCGCACCGAGGAGGGCCCGTTCCTCATCGAGCAGAAGGCGTGCCCACGCTGCGGGCTCTGCTTCGAGACATGCCGCCACGGGGCTATCGAACGTGGCACGGTCAAGGGAAGGTGAGGGATCTGCCATGGGAATCTTCGCAGCCGACGCGTTTTTGGGCGGCGGGTACGGACGGGTCGAACGCGGCGGAGCGCTCGTGCGCGGCAGAACCGCCGACATCGCTGCGGCGACGGGCGCCCTGGCCGAGGAGCTTGACGCGTGCGACGCCGTGCTCGTCGGCGCGGGCGCGGGGCTTTCGACCGCCGCCGGCCTCTCCTATTCGGGCGCGCGCTTCCACGAGCACTTCGCCGACTTCCGCGACGCCTACGGGATAACCGACATGTACTCGGGCGGCTTCCACCCCTTCCCGGACGCGCAGGTCTACTGGGCCTGGTGGAGCCGTCACATCCTCCTGAACCGCTACGACGTGCCGCCCGGAAAGCCCTACCTCGACCTGCTGGCGCTCGTTGCGGACAAGGACTTCTTCGTGATCACCACCAACGTGGACCACCAGTTCCAGCTGGCGGGATTTGACAAGCGACGGCTGTTCTACACGCAGGGCGACTACGGGCTGTTCCAGTGCGCGCGCAACTGCTCGGACGAGACCTTCGACAACGAGAGCGCGATCCGCGAGATGGCGGCGCGGCAAAAGGACATGCGCGTGCCGGCGAAGCTGATTCCCACGTGCCCGCGCTGCGGAGCCCCCTTGGTGCCCAACCTGCGGGTTGACGGGAGGTTCTGCGAGGACCGGGGATGGCACGAGGCCGCCGCGCGCTATCGGGAGTTCAGGCGGATCCACGCGAAGGACCGCGTGCTGTACCTTGAACTTGGCGTCGGCAACAACACGCCGGTCATCGTAAAGTACCCGTTCTGGGAGGCCGCGCAGACGAACGACAACGCAACGTACGCCTGCGTGAACAGGGGCGAAGCATACGCGCCAACAGCCATTCTGGACCGCAGCATCCTTGCGGACGAGGATCTTGGAGAGGCGTTGCAAGCCTTGCGAATCGCAAGGAGCGCGTGAGGGCCGCATGGGGGCACCGCCGACAAAAAGGGCTTGAAACAAGAACATACGTACTATATAATGCAAGAAGGGTTCAAGCGTGCAGTATGCTGGGCGTAACGCAATTTGGAGCCGATGGAGGCGTTGCGGAGAAGTCCAGTCCCGAAGGGAACCGGGCATGCACGCAAATCCTCCAATTGAGCGCGCTATTCCATCAACAAGGAGGATCCGTATGCCTGAAACAATCGCGTCATCGCCAAAAGCCCATCGCGCGGCATCCGAAAGCCCTTTGAAGCGACCTTTCTCCGACAAACGAACGCCTCGCCGGCATTCGACGCAAGCCTTTATAATAGGTTCCGGAAGAAAGGAGACTGCCGTGGCGAAGTATACCGCTCGAGAAATAGCACACTACGTCATCGACACCTGCACGCGAGACGGGCGCGCCATCAGCAACCTCCAGCTTCAGAAAATCCTCTACTTCGTTCAACTGGAATACTGCAAACAGGCAGGCAGCCTTTTATTTGCAGACGAATTCGAAGCATGGCAATACGGCCCTGTTCTACCAGACGTATATGACGAGTACTCCTTTTTCGGCGGTATGAGAGTTGAGAAAACATATGCCAGCGTTGCACAACCCGCCCCCGAAGACAAGCTGATCATAGACAAGGTCGTGGTGGACAAACGGGAGAAATACCCTTGGGATCTTGTGCGAATCGCCCACGCATCGGGTTCCCCTTGGGATCGCGCTTTCCGAAAAGGGAACGGAACGGTCATTCCGAATTCCTCGCTCCTCGCATTTTGCAAGGAGTAGCCCATGAGCGACACCGATCCTGAAGCGCCCCGCAATAAAAGGGAGCCTTTGGCTATCCCCGCCATCGAACCTTCTTCCCCGTTAATCGAGAAACAAGCCGCCCTCGATACCTTTTTGCGCAACCTTTCCATGAACCAGACCATGGACGAAGAGGACGCGCGGCGTGCCATCGATTTTTTGAGGATGATCTACGGCGGCGAGTCCGGAAGCGAAAACGAATTCCGCCATAGCCATGCCTCCATTTTCGAGATCATGGTGGGCGATTACGACCCCGACGCAAAACGCCCTGACCACCAACCGAACTTCACCACGACCCAGCTTGCCAACAACATAGGGCTTTTGCAAGCCGTCATCGAAGACGAGGGAGACGAAGCCCTCATGCGAAAGTTTCGCAAGCTGAAAGACCATGTGGAGCTTGAACACAAACGAATCAACTACATTGTCAGGCAAAACACCTCCTCTTTGCGCTGTTCACCTTCATCTACCGCATGGTGCGCCAAAACGGATCGTATTGGGGAATCCTGAGCAAAAACGCTTTCATTCGAGTTAACAAGTGGATCATAAGCATACTAGCTGCGCTCTTCATAACATCCAGCCTCGTCTTTTGCTGGGAGAGCGGAGGTTGGCCCTTCGGGCCAAAAACCTGATGCTTACGGCGGCGGGGCCGCGTCAACGTTGGCTTGATAGAGAGTCGCGCAGCGCAGGCCCCTCCCCTGCGACCGCAACGCCCCTTCCCACGCGAAACGGCCTCCCCGACGATTCGGGGAGGCCGTTTCGCCCACGGGCGCATGCCGGTTGCTACAGGTGCTCCACCACAAGGTCGCCCATCTGAGAGGTGCCGACCAGCTTGTCGGCGGGCGTGTCGGCGTCTTTGATGTCGCCGGTGCGCCAACCCTCGTCCAGCACGGCGGTCACGGCGCGGCGGACGTCGTCGGCGGCCTCCTGCATACCGAAACTGTAGCGCAGCATCATCTCCACCGAAAGGATTTGCGCAAGCGGGTTCGCGATGCCCCGGCCCGCGATGTCGGGGGCGCTTCCGTGGCTCGGCTCGTAGAGCGCCACGCCGTCGCCGAGGCTCGCGCTGGCGAGCATGCCGAGCGAACCTGTGATCTGAGCGGCCTCGTCAGAGAGGATGTCGCCGAACATGTTCTCCGTCACCACCACGTCGAAGTCGGCCGGGCGGTTGATGAGCTGCATGGCGGTGTTGTCCACCAGCAGGTCCTCAAGCTCCACGTCCGGATACTCCTCGTCGTGGATGCGGTGCACGATCTCGCGCCACATGCGGCTTGTCTCCAGCACGTTCGCCTTGTCCACGCTCGTCACCTTGTTGCGACGCTTGCGCGCGGCCTCAAACGCCTGACGGGCGATGCGCTCCACCTCGTACTCGCGGTATTCCAGCGTGTCGTAGGCGCGCTGGCCCGCGGCGCCGCCCGTGCCGCAGCCCTCCTCATCGTAGAAACGCTCGCGCCGACCGAAGTACAAACCGCCCGTCAGCTCGCGCACGATCATCAAATCCACGCCGTCCACGATCTCGGGCTTCAACGTGGACGCACCCGCCAGCGCGCCGAAGATCTGCACGGGGCGTAGGTTGGTGTACAGGCCAAGCGCCTTGCGGATGCCAAGCAAACCCTGCTCAGGACGCGGTTTCTCCGGATCGGTGGTATCCCACTTCGGACCGCCGACGGCCGCCAGCAAAACGGCGTCGGACGCCTCGGCCACACGCAGCGTCTCGTCCGGCAGCGCCGTGCCCGCCGCGTCGATGGCGCAGCCGCCGATGAGCGCTTCGGTGTAGGAGAACGCCGCGCCGTGCTTCTCGCCCACCGCGTTGAGCACCTTCACGCCCTCGGCGATGATCTCCGGCCCGATGCCGTCTCCGGGCAGCAGGCAGATGTGGTACGTCTGGGTCATGCGCAGCCTCCTTTATATGTTCGCGCGCCGCCGCGCGCTCTGGACAATCGTGCGATGCTTGTTATAATGTGGGTGCCGGCGAAGCCCGCGGTCATTAGCTGGGCGGGCGGCGCAGGTACTTAGTTGGGGCGGTAGCTGCTACTACCGCCTTTTTCTTTTCCCTCCGTCATCCTTTCGCGCTTTCCATTCCCTCCATACCTCAAGGAAGAACCCCAAGATAGCGGCCACGGCAGCCGCGGCAGTGAGAATTTTCTCCACCATGGCGATCGCTCCTCTCTTAAAAGAAGCGCCGCCCGCGATCGGACTTCACCGACTTCGCCATTCTATCTGTACAACGTCGTACCATTCAAGGGCGAAATCGGAAGGAGAAGGAGAAACGGAGCCGCCCGATTGCAGCGCGTCGATCGCCGCAGCCTTAGACGGCCCCGTCGCCTGGAAAACGGCGGGGCGCCTACTTCCCCAACCTCTCCTTCGTGCGGTTGATAAGCCCGCCGGCCTCGATGATCTCGCGGATGAACGGCGGGAACGGCTGGGCCTGGAAGGTCTGGCCCGTCGTCTCGTCCACGATGGTGCCGGAATCGGCGTCCACGCTCACCACATCGCCGGCCGAGATGGCGTCTACGGCTTCCGGACACTCCATGATGGCAAGCCCGGTGTTGATGGAGTTGCGGTAGAAGATGCGCGCGAAGCTCTTCGCAATGACCACGTCCACCCCCGCCGCCTTGATGGCGATGGGAGCGTGCTCGCGCGAGCTGCCGCAGCCGAAGTTCTCGTCGGCCACGATGACGTCGCCCGGGCGCACCTTCCGAACGAACTCGGTGTCGAGGTCCTCCAGGCAATGCTTGGCCAGCTCCGCCGGATCGGAGGTGTTCAGATAGCGGGCCGGGATGATGACGTCGGTGTCTATGTCGCGCCCGTAACGATGCGCGGTTCCCTTGAAGTGCATAACGGCGACCCCTTCCCTATTCCGCGTCCGTCGCGTCGGCGGCGACGGGCTCCAAATCGTTCGGCAGGCCGATATGCCCAAGCACGGCGCTCGCCGCGGCCACGGCCGGCGAGGACAGGTACACCTCGCTCGTCGGGTCGCCCATGCGGCCGACGAAGTTGCGGTTCGTAGTGGCGATGGCGCGCTCGCCTGCGGCGAGGATGCCCATGTAGCCGCCCAGGCACGGGCCGCACGTGGGCGTGGACACGGCGCAGTTCGCGTCCATGAACACGTCCATAAGGCCCTCCTCCATGCACTGCCGGTACACCTGCTGCGTGGCGGGGATGACGATGCAGCGCACGTCAGGGTGCACTTTGCGGCCGCGCAGCACCTCGGCTGCCTGGCGCATGTCGGCGATGCGGCCGTTGGTGCACGAACCGATGACGGCTTGGTCGATCTTCACATCGCGCGCCTCGGCCACCGGGCGCGTGTTTGAGGGCAGGTGCGGGAACGCCACCGTCGGCTGGATGGCGGCGGCGTCGATCTCGTACACCTTCGCGTACCGCGCATCCGGGTCGGAATGGTACTCGGTGTAGGGGCGCTCCACGCGGCCGTCCAGGTAGGCGCGCGTCACGTCGTCCACCTCGATGAGGCCGGCCTTGCCGCCCGCCTCGATGGCCATGTTGGAAATGCTCATGCGCTCGTCCATGCCCATGTTCCGGATGGCGCTGCCGGTGAACTCCATGGCCTGGTACAGCGCGCCGTCCACGCCGATCATGCCGATGATGTGCAGGATGACGTCCTTGCCGGTGACGCCGGGAGCCAGCTCGCCTTCGATCTTGAACAAAAGCGACTCGGGCACCTTGAACCACGCACGCCCGGTGGCGTACCCCACGCCGGCGTCGGTGGAGCCCACGCCCGTGGCGAACGCCCCGAGCGCGCCGTAGGTGCAGGTGTGGCTGTCCGCGCCGATGATGAGGTCGCCCGCGCCCACAACGCCCTGCTCGGGCAGAAGCGCGTGCTCAACGCCCATGCAACCCACCTCGTAGTAGTGGGTGATGCCCTGCTCGCGCGCGAAGTCACGCACGATCTTGGCCTGCTCGGCGCTCTTGATGTCCTTGTTGGGCACGTAATGGTCGGGCACGAGCGCAATCTTCGCGGGGTCGAACACGCGCTCGACGCCGATCTTGCGGAACTCCTTGATGGCGATGGGGGCGGTGACGTCGTTGGAAAGCACGAGGTCAAGATCGCATTCGATCAGCTGGCCCGGCTCCACTTCGTCTAGCCCCGCATGGGCGGCGAGAATCTTTTCCGCCATGGTCATGGGACGTGGCATGCGTTGCTCCTTCATATGCGATGGGTCTCGTCTGGTCCGCGCAGAGAGCGCCGGCCGTGGAAAACGACGCCCATTGTACCACTGCGATTCGCCGACAAAGAAGAGGGGCCCGCGCAGGGCCCCTCCATGTGAAGCGATTTCCAGATTTGCGAGTCCAGCCGGCCGCCTACCACGAGCCGTGGTAACCGTACCCGGAATAGCCAAGAGATCCCGCCGCGCTGAACATCGCCGCGGTGACCATGCCGCCGATCACCAGGCTGATGACGATCCCCAGCACCACCCATACGGCGAACCCGATGATGGAGAACTTGATGGCGTCGTTTTTCACCTGCGGCATCTTGTCGACATTCGCAAGCCACGCGACCACGATGCCGCCGATGCCCAAAAGAGCGCCCACGACGAACCAGCCGAACTTCATGCCGCCGGTCAGCTGCATGAGCGGCGCGGGCGGATAGACGGGCTGGGGCGCGTAGTGCGTCGGAGCCGCGGATTGGGCCGGCTGGGGCTGGGGTTGCGCCTGGGGCGGAACATGCGCGCCGGCAGGCGGCTGCTGCTGGGGCGGGACCGGAGCGGCCGCGGGCGGTTGGGGCTGCGACGCCTCGGGCGCCGGCGTCGGCTGGGCGGCTTCGGGCGCCGGCGTCGGCTGGGCGGCCTCGGGGGCCGGCTGCTGGGCCGCGGCCTCGGGGGCCGGAGCGGCGGAGGGAGCCTGCGAGGATTCGGAGGGCTGCGACGCCTCGGGCGCCGGCTGGTTGTTCTTCTGCTCTTCGGTCATGAGAAGCACCTGCTTTCGTGTCGATAGACGTCGTTCGCGTTCAGGCGACGCGCCTTGTTCGGGCGGTTCGCCTGGACGCAACGGCTGCGGCATTGCGCCGCCGAACAGCGCAAGTATACAACGGGAACGAACGACGGAGAGGCACCGTCATCGAACCGAAAAGCAAATACATCAGGCGGTGTAGGCGATATGCGAGGCGCGCACATCAGACGGCGTAGGGGGCGCAGGCGCTGTAAGCGGCGGAGGAGACGCGTGCGGCACGTGTGGACCGCACGCATCGCACGCGGACCGCACGAGCCGCAACGCGAGGCCCCTTTCAAACAAGGCCGCTCGCCGCATCTTGCGGAGAGCGGCCGCTTCCTACGAGAGCGCCACGCACAAGGCGTCGAGCAGCGTGATGGCGAAGTGCTGAGCGGACCGCCCGATGCCGGCGTCCTCCCACATGGTGCCCGGAAGCTCGATGGCGATGCGAGCCGGCACCGCGGCGTCGGACACCCCGATGGCCGTCTCCAACCGCAGGGGCAAAGATCCTTCGTCCTCGAAGCTCACGCGCGGGACGCTTCCCGTGGCCTCTTCGGGCAAGACGATGTGCACAAGCAGCATGTTTTCGTCGGGCGCGACCAAAAGCGAGTCGGCGCTCATGATCTTGGAGGCGGGGTTGGTGGCCAGCGCCAGATTCGACATGCGCGAGGCCACGCTGCGCGTGAACTCCTGCGTGCCGAACAGGCAAAGCGCGTTGCTCTCAAGCACGTCGGCCGCGCGGGCGAACCCCAGATGGTTCGAGCCGTGCACAGCCTCCTTGCCCTCCCACGAGTGATGGAGGTTGCGGATGGCGGCGTAAGTGTACGCCCCGGCGATGCCGTCCGAGGGAAGGCCCATGTTCAGCTGGAACTTGCGCAGCGCCAGCTCGGTGAAGGCCCCGAAGATGCCGTCCGTCTCGCCGCAGGCGAATCCCAAAGCGCCCAGCGCATGCTGCAATTCCAAAACGTCGTGTCCGTGAAAATGGGGCATCCTCAAGTAGAGCGTGCGATCGCCCAGCGTGAACGAGGCGTCCACGAGCGCAGCCCATACGCGGTCGTCCACCTGGTCCGTCGCGGGAAGGCCCTGCCTTTCGCAGAATGCCCGAACCGCAGCGGCGGTGGCCTCCCCGAACGCGCCGTCCACGCCCGCAGGCGCCAGAAGGCCGATCGTCGCCAGGCGCTGCTGCACGTCCTCGACGGCCGGGCCGGTATCGTGTCGTTTGATGGTGTCCATGGCTGCTACCTCAGTCTGTTCACGAACCAATCCGCCATACCCACCAGCAGGTCCCGAGAATCCGAGGGACGCACCATGTCGATCAGGCGGTTCTTCGCGATGCTCGTCAGATTCTCCGCGTAGTTGCGCGCGTACTCGATGCTGCCCGACGCTTCCATGATGGCCACGGCCTCGGCGAGCACGGCCGGGTCCTTCTCCTTCGAGGAGAGGATCTCGATGAGGCGGTCGCGGTCGGCGGAGCGCTGCAGCGCGTGCACCACCATGAGCGTGCGCTTGCCTTCCGTGATGTCGTTGCGGAAGTCCTTCTTCGTGCTCTCCTCGGAGCCGATGAGGTTCAGCAGGTCGTCTTGGATCTGGAACGCAAGGCCCGTGTCCAGGCCGTAGTTGCGCAGCGCCTCTATCTCGGCTTCGGTGCCGCCGCCGATGATGGCGCCGATGGCCAGCGGCACGGCACCGGAGTAATGCGCCGTCTTGTGCGTGGCCATGACCAGGTAATCTTCCGGCGTGATGTCGTAGCGGCCGTCGCGCGCCCAACCGATGTCGAGCGCCTGGCCCTCGATGGTGCGGCGCGTCATTTCGATGAGCTCGGTGATCACGCGCACCTTGCAGGCGTCATCGAGGCTTGGATCGGACACCACCGTGCCGTTCACCAGGGAAAGCGCAAGATCGCCCGCGTTGATGGCCAGCCCTATGCCCTCGGTGAGGTGCATGCACGGCTCGCCACGGCGCAGCTCGGCCTCGTCGGCGATGTCGTCGTGGATGAGCGCCGCCGTGTGGAAGTGCTCGATAGCGGCAGCCGCGCTGGTGGCCCGACTCATGTCGCCCCCGACCGCGCGGCATGCGGCGAAGCAGATGAGCGGCCGATGGCGCTTGCCGCCGTTTCTGCTGTAGGCGATGAGCGGATCGTACAGGTACCGGTCCATGTCGGCATGCGAGCCCTTCGGGATGTAGGCGTTGACCAGGTCGCCCACACGGTCGGCGTAAACGGTCAGGTACTCTTCGAACGAATCGGAGGGCTCTTGCACTGCGGAGATGATATCGTTGATGTTGTCCATAGCGCTTTCTCGGTAGGCCTCGGCATAATTTGGAAACTTCATGGTAGCACAAGAATCGAGGGCGACTTCCCCCTGCCGGGCGAGCAGCCCATTTTTCCGGTTTTCTCCGCATATCCGGCAGGTCTTGCGCCTGCGCGCGGCGGCGTGGCGGGCTGCGGGAGGCGGCGGCTACGCGGCAGACTGCGGCGCGGCGGCGGGCGGCGTGGCGGGCGGCGAGCTGCGGGAGGCGCGACGGACTTCCCGTGCGGCGGCGCTCTGGCGAGCGGTCTGGCGAATCGCCCTCCCAACACGCCCGAATCGGAGAGCCTCTGAGCCAATGACAGCGCTTCGCCACTACAACGGTAATGGATTCAGGAAAAGGGGCCCCGGACATTTTTCAGACTGGGGGCCTGGTAGGGGCGGTGGGACTCGAACCCACAAGGCCGAAGCCGGCAGATTTTAAGTCTGCTGCGTATGCCAATTCCGCCACGCCCCCGCTGCCTGATCGATCGAAGCCGCGCCGCATGCGGCGCGACCGGCAAGATCCTATGGTAGCAAAACTTCGGCCTTGGAGGGAGCGGCGCGCAAGCGAACGCCTCCCCCAAAAGCCCGCTTCTCGGACAACGGCATCGGGTCAGGCCGTCGCCGCGTCGAGGATCATCCCGTGCAGGATATCCGACTCGCTCACCGTGAACGAATCCGCCCGCGCCAGGTCGAGCACGCCCCGCAAGATAACCATGCCCGCCACGATAACCGGCGCGCGGCCCGGGTCAAGCCCGGCGATCCGCTCGCGACGCGCAAGCGGAACGCTCCTGAGCAGGTCGTGCACGCCTTCAAGCTCCGCACGGCTCACCTGCGCGCCGTGCACGCGCGCCGAGTCGTAGACTTCCATGCGCTCTCGGACGGAGACGACCGTGGTCGCCGTGCCCGCAACCGCCACCAGCCGATCGGCCGAAAACCCCGAGCCGCGCAGCTCGTCGAAGAACGGACCCATCTCCTGAAGCACCCAGTCGCGCGCGCCGTCCAGCTCGGCCGCGCTCGGCGGATCGGCGGCGAAGAAGCGCTCGGTCACACGCCGGCATCCGATGTTGAACGAGCGGGAGCGCACAGGCTCGCCACCCGCCGGACCTGCCACCACCTCGGTTGAGCCGCCGCCTATGTCCACGACGAAGAGCCTCTCCCCGGGAAAGTCGCTCGACGCGCCCTTGAACGAGAGCGCCGCCTCCTTCTGACCGGGTATGACCGCCAGCTCAACGCCCAAGCGCGCCAGCAGCGCCGCGAACTCGTCTGCGTTGCCCGCGTCCCGCGCGGCGGACGTCGCCATGGCCGTGACCTGGATGGGCGGCGATCCCGCAGGCGAAAGGGAGTCAAGGACGCGCCGGTAACGCCCGACGGCTGCGGCGACGCGCTCCATGGCCCGGGGGTCGAGCATGCCCGTTGCGTCCACGCCTTCGCCCAGATTGGTTATCTCGTACTCGCGGTCAAGCTCGCGCAGGCGTCCTTGGCCGTCGATGTCGGCCACCAGCATGCGGCACGTCACCGTCCCGATGTCGATGGCGGCGTAGCGGCCGGCGCGCACGGGGCGCGAATCCGACGGACCCTGACCCATAACACCCTCCTATTCGACGCCGAACAGCGCATCGAGCAGCGGCGAGTACCACGTCTCGGGCGCCTCGACGCTGCCGGGAACGATGTTGGCCCGGAACGTGCCGGCCTCGTCGTCCTCCAGGTCCAGTCCGCTGACCGTGGCCGTCTCCTCGCCCTTCTTCACCCATCCGAACTGCTCGTGGGCACGGCTCTCCACGCCCGCGTCCGTTTGAAGCGAGGCGACGTCCGCCGCGAGCGCCGCGTTGCGCTCCTCAAGCGCCGCGTACTCGGCCTCCAGGCGGTCGTTCTCGCGAAGCGCTTGGTAGTACTGCTGCGCCGCCGGATACAGGAACAGGCACGAGAGCACAAGGCACGCCGCCACCGCCGCCGCGGTGATGAGCTTGGGGGACGCCTTCACCGAGAACCGGGACGACGGCATGGAGAAGCGGCCGCCCTCCGCGCGGCTCTGCATGCGGGCGGCTTGGCGATGCTTCGACCCCATCCGCCCCTCGTAGACGGCCGCGCGAGGGGCGTCCGGCGAAGGCTCGGCGCTCTGCCCTCCGTCGCCGAACTGCTTGGAGAACGCACGCTCGGCCTTGCGCTTGGCGCGGGATCTCCGCCGCTCCTGCGCACGGGACGCCCGTCCGCTCCTGCGGGCGTCCTCGGGGTCGGCCCCCTCCCCCGCTCCATCGGAGGTTGAAAAGCGGCGCGACGACGGGCGCGATCCCGCCGCATCGCGGGAAAACGAGGCGCGTCCGTCATCCGAAGCGCGAGCATGCCGCCCGCGAACGGCGCCTGCGCGGGAAACGTCCGTCGACGACGCGGCGAAGCCCGTCCGAGCGGAGGCCCGGCCCGTCGCAACGGCCCTCCCCGAGGCGGACGAGCGAGCGCTCTGCCGAAACGGCGATTCGAATCCAACAGGATAGTCGTCTGCGTAACGCAGCGGAAGCGAGGGCGCGGCCAAGGAGCGCCCCGATGAGGACGCGCCTCGTTTCGCCTCGTCGAACGAGAGTATGTTCGCCTGTCTTGGCACCTGGGTTTTCGCCCCTTTGCGCATCGTGGTTCGTTGGTGGTGTGTTCAATGCAAGAGCTGCTGTCAGGATACCACACCGCAAGGCGCGCTTCCACCGCCGAAAAAGACGAAAACCGCCCGTGTTCGACACGTCATCTTCGGGCCGATGCGGCGGGCCACCGAGGAAAACGAGGGACGCAGGGCGCGGGGCGGCGCGCCTACAGGTTGAGCTTCTTAATATAAGAACTCCATTTTTCGAACGATTCATCGCTGATGGCGTGCTCCATGAGGCACGCCTCCCGCTCGGCCCGCTCCTCGGGTATGCCGAGCGCCTTGGACAGGAACAGGGACAGCATGCGATGCCGGTCGAGCACGGAGGATCCGTAGGCGTAGCCTTCCTCGGTCAGCGTGACGTCGCCGTAGTACGGCTGCTCGGCCAGGCCCTGCTCTTTGAGCGCGGAGACGGCTTTGTTCACAGACGCCTTCGAAACGCCCAGCTTAGTCGCGATGTCGACCGAACGCACCGACGCCTCCGTCGTCCCTCCCAGCATGACGATGGCCTCCAAGTAGTCCTCATGCGACATAGACATCTTTTTCACGGAACCCTCCTATCGCTTTGCGCCATAGTACCACACCCGCATCGCCATCGAGCGGGACGAGCGGAAGGGGCGAAAGGAGGACGCTGCGGAAGGTTGGCGACAACGCATCGGGCAGCGCGGCGTCGCCGCAGGAAGGCTGCGCGGCCAAGCGCAGCGGAAAAGTTTGAGAGGAGAGGCCGGCGAGGGAAGAGGGGGATGATCCCTCGCCGGCTGCTGCGCGATGAACGGCCAGACGAGAGGAGCCTTCATCGCAGGGTCAGCAGAAAAGAGGAGGTATGCCGACTGCGACCTTGTCGCTTCCGACAATGATTAGTCTAGGCTAACTTACCGGGAGCGTCAAGCGATTCTGCTTTGAAGTTTGCCCGGGCTTACAATTTCTCCACAAGCGGGATGCGGCGGCGCGAGCGGGGCGGCGCAAACGGGGTGGCGGAGGCAGGGAAGCTGCGGAGGTGGGAGCGTCCGAGGGGTCGGCCGAACGTAAGGACGCAGCATCCGGGGAGGCCGGGGGAAGCGAACGCGAAAGCGGAAACACACCCCCCCCCACCGCGCAATCCCGTGCGAGGCGAGGAGCGAGAAGCGCCCACAAGCCGGCCAAAGCGCTCAGCTGCGGGCCCGAGCCGCCTTTTGCATGTCGGCCGCCATCCTGTCCGCGGCGGCGCATCCCGCGCATCCGGCGCATCCGCCGGCGCACGAGCCTTCGTCCTTGCGGCAGTCGCACAGCCCGCTTCTCCACATGCGGCGCACGGCCAGAAACGCCAGCGCCGCGATTATCAGGGCCACAACCACCGTCGAGGGGGTGAACTCCAAACCGAGCAGCACGATGCTCATCTCCTTCCAAAAACGGTCCGGAAGGCAAGCCGCCCCCCTTCCGGGCGCGAACTGCCTTCCGAACCTGGCCTGCGGCTCGACTCACGGGCGCAGACCCGAACCTGCCTGGGATGCCGGGCGAGCCTTACGCCGCGCTCCCCTCCGCCTCCAGGCCGCCTGCCGCCGCAGGCCTCTTCTCCTTGAACACGGGCATGGGGCGGAATATCTGGAACAGCATGCCGGCAGCCACCAGAATGGCGACGACCGTCCACACGTTGAAGCCGATCTCGCCGGTTATCAGCCCGCCGAACTGGTAGAACATCAATCCCACGCACCAGGCGAACACCGTCATGTAGCCGATGGCGAACCAGGTCCACTTGGCGCTTTCCATCTGGCGGCGGATGGTGCCGATGGCGGCGAAGCACGGCGCGCACAGCAGGTTGAACGCGCAGAACGCCAGTATAGCCGGAACGGAGCCCGCCAGCATGGCGGCGAAGGCGGCCCACATGGTGGGGTCGGTTTCGCCCGCCTCGCCCAAGCTGGTCAGGATGCCCACCGTGGCCACGACGTTCTCCTTGGCCACCAAGCCCGTGATGGAGGTGACGGTGGCCTGCCAGTCGCCGAAGCCCAGCGGCGCGAATATCCAGCCGATCGCGTTGCCCAGGCCTGCCATGAGGCTATACTGGATGTAGTTGTCGGCCTCGGTGTCAAGCAGGCCGAACCCTTCGCCCGTATCGCCGAAGTTCATGAGCAGCCAGATGACGATGGTGGACAGGAAGATGATGGTGCCGGCCTTCACCACGTAGCTCTTGATGCGCTCCCACGTGGACATCAGGATGGACTTCACCGTGGGCAGATGGTAGGAGGGAAGTTCCATGACGAACGGGGACACCTCGCCTGCGAACATCCTGGTCTTCTTCAGCATGATGCCGGAGACGATGATGGCGATGACGCCCAGGAAATAGAACAGCGGGGCGATCCACCACGTCTCCTCGGTGTTGCCTCCGGCGATGGCGCCGAACACAAGCGCGATGATGGGCATCTTCGCGCCGCAGGGGATCATGGTGGTGGTCATGATGGTCATGCGGCGGTCGCGCTCGTTCTCGATGGTCTTGGTGGCCATGACGGCGGGCACGCCGCAGCCGGAAGCCACCAGCATGGGGATGAAGCTTTTGCCGGACAGGCCGAAACGGCGGAAGATCCGGTCCATGATGAAGGCGACGCGCGCCAGGTACCCGCAGCCCTCCAAGAAAGCCAGCAGCAAAAACAGGATGATCATCTGCGGGATGAAGCCGATGACCGCGCCCACGCCGGCCACGATGCCGTCCATGACCAGGCTCTGGAGCCACGGGGCCACGTCGGCCGACTCAAGCGCGCCGCCGATGAGCGCTCCCAAGCCCGGAATCCACAGACCCCACGACCCGTCTGCGGGGTCGGGTTCCTCGGCCTCAATCGCGCTCGCGAACGCAGCGGCGTCCACCTTAGAGGACGTGCCGGCCTCCTCGTCCTCGACGATGCCGACCACGCCGGCGGCCTCGGCTTCTTCTTGGAAGGCGGCCAGGGCGGCCTCGTCTGCCGCCGTGGGCTCTTCGGCCTCGAGCGCGGCAAGGGCGCCCTCGACGTCGATGCCCTCCTCTTCGGCGGCGGCCAGATACGCCTCCTTGTTGGCCTGCTCGGCCTCCCATTCGGCCGCAGCCTCCTCGAACGCGGCGCCGCCGGTGTAGAGCCAGCCGTCGCCGGAGATGCCGTCGTTGGCCCAGTCGGTAACCACGCCCGTGCCCACGGAGATGGCCAGGTAGTACACAAGCGCCATGATCACCACGAACACGGGCAGGCCGAGCCAGCGGTTGGTGACCACGCGGTCGATCTTCTGGGTGGTGGTCATGCCCTTGCCCGAGCGCTTCACCGTCTGGCTGACCAGATGCTCGATGGCGCCGTAGCGCTCCGAGGTGACGATGCTCTCGGCGTCGTCGTCAAGCCGCTCCTCCGCTTCGCCGCGAACGGCCTCCACGGCCTTGAGGTCCGCCTCGGGAAGCTTCAGGGCGGCGATGGTGCGCTCCTCGCCCTCGAACAGCTTGATGGCGAACCAGCGGGCGGTGGCGGCGGGCACGCGCGACCCCAGGATGCTCCGAATCTTTGAGAGGGCGTCTTCCACCGCCGCGTCAAACGGCAGGTCCGGCTCCGGAGCCTTCTTGGATTTCGCCTGATCGATGGCGGTGGCGATCAGCTTGTCCGTGCCGTCGCCCTTAAGCGCGGAGATCTCCACCACCGGGCAGCCCAAACGGCGGGACAGGCCGGATGCGTCTATCTTGTCGCCGTTTCTCCTCACCACGTCCATCATGTTGAGCGCCACCACCACCGGAACGCCCAGATCGAGGATCTGGGTGGTCAGGTACAGGTTGCGCTCGAGGTTCGTGGCGTCCACCAGGTTGATGACCACGTCCGGGCCGCCGTCCAACAGATAGTCGCGCGTCACGATCTCCTCGGGAGAGTACGGAGACAGCGAGTAGACGCCCGGGAGGTCGGTGACGACGACGTCCTTGTCGCGGGTGTACCTTCCCTCCTTCTTCTCGACGGTCACGCCCGGCCAGTTGCCAACGTATTGGCTGGCACCGGTCAGATCGTTGAACAGCGTCGTCTTGCCGCAGTTCGGATTGCCGGCAAGCGCTATGCGAATTCCCATGATCTGCCCTTCCTGCAAGTTAAATGTGGCTAACTCAATACCAAAAAAGAAGCGCTTCTCGCGCGTACCCTCGTTCCCTGACGCCCCGTCGCACGCCCTGCGGCGCCGCGCCGCAAACAAATTGCCGGCGGCCGCGCCGCGTGCGCGGCGCGCGTCAGGCGACGAGGATGCTCTCGGCCTCGCTTTTGCGCAGCGAGAGCTCGTAGCCGCGCACGGTGACCTCGATGGGGTCTCCAAGCGGGGCCACTTTGCGAACGTACACGTCCGTCCCCTTCGTGATGCCCATGTCCATGATGTGGCGCTTGAGCGCGCCCTCGCCCGTCAGACGGCGGACGGTGGCGGACTCGCCGATGGCCACATCGCGCAGCGTTTTGCCCTGGGTCCCAGCCATGCATCTTCTCCTTCCTTGCCTTCTGCCCTTTCGTTGCCGACGGCACCGCACGGGAACCGCCGCCTTGCCGATCGTCGCTTGCCGATCGTCGCTTGCCGCTCGTCGTCTCGCCGATCGTCGCTTGCCGCTCGCTCGATGTTTCACGTGAAACATTCGTTCGCGCTCAACCGTGCGGCGCGTGCGGTCTCGGCCCGCGCGCGGAAACGCCGCCTTCCGCGCCGAAACGCTTCACGCGAAGCGCTCGTCCACTCGGGAAAACGCAGGCCCCGAAGACGCCGAGGGGCAAGCGGCCCTCCGAGCATGCGGACCAGCACGCGACGCCTCCCATGAAGCGCCTCGCGAAGCGGAAACCCCGAGCGCGAACGTCGCGTCAAGCCGCCGTTATGATGCGCGACGCCACCTGGCGGTTAAGGGCCACCTGCGTGCCCTTGACCTCCACGATCAGGTCTCCCGCCACCTCAGAGACGACCTTCACCTGAGCGCCTTCGACAAATCCGAGGTTCTCCAGATGATGGTGCAGATCACCCTTGCCCCGCACCTTCGCGATGCGGGCGGCCTCTCCCCCCTTCAAAAAGGAAAGGGGCAGGTGGTGGGCCGAGGCGCTCGAGACGTCGCCTTGGCGGGACGCCGCCTGCATGCCGGCGGCCAGTGCGTTGTCCATGTCGACTCCCATCGAGTTAGCTCCATGCAACATAAAGTATCTTATAGCAAACAGCGTCCGATTGGAAGCCCCGGCTAACATTTTTTCCAGAAGCCCGCCTTGCGGAGGCGGGCGGCGCACCCTCCTCGCCGCCGCCGCTCGACGCTTGGCGCGCGCATATTGCGTGAAATTACCCCTCCGCTTGCCGCCTGGGAATTTGCCCTCATAGTATACTGTGTGCGAATAATGCAGCCACGCTGCGGCGGAAAGGGCGGAACATGGCCGAGAACCTCTACATCGACACGCGCGGACGCGCCGAGCGTCCGGTCCCCTTCACGCAGGCCGTCATCGACGGTCTGGCCGAAGGCGGCGGGCTGTACGTGCCCGAGCGCGTTCCCGAGCTTTCGCTCGACGAGATCGGCGCCTTGGCCGCGCTGCCGTACGCCCAACGCGCGGCGCGCATCTACGAGGCTTATCGCATCGACCTGCCGGCCGACACCATCGAGGCGCTCATGGCGCAAGCCTACGGCGACAACTTCGACGACGAGCGCATCTGCCCCATCACCTCGCTCACGGCGAGCACCCACGTGCTGGAGCTGTGGCACGGCCCCACGAGCGCGTTCAAGGACATGGCGCTGCAGTGCCTGCCGAAGTTCTTCTCGGCGAGCGCCAAGCAGCTGCGCGAGCAGGGCAAGCTCGATCACGACTTCATGATCCTCGTGGCCACGTCGGGCGACACCGGCAAGGCGGCGCTCGAGGGCTTCCGCGACGCCGAGGGCACCTCCATCGGCGTCATGTACCCCGACGGCGGCGTGAGCGACATCCAGTTCAAGCAGATGGCCACCCAGCGCGGAAAGAACGTGCAGGTGTGGGGCGTGCGCGGCAACTTCGACGACTGCCAAAGTGGCGCGAAGAACGTGTTTTCCGACGAAGCCTTCGCCGCGCGGCTGCTGGACGAGCACGGTATCGCGCTCTCCAGCGCGAACTCCATCAACTGGGGGCGCCTCATGCCCCAGATCGTCTACTATGTGTCGGCCTACGCGCAACTTGTGGCCGACGGCAAGCTGGGACTGGGCGATGAGCTGGACGTGTGCGTGCCCACCGGCAACTTCGGCAACATCCTGGCCGCCTACTACGCCAAGCGCATGGGCACTCCGCTGGGCATGCTTTTCTGCGCGAGCAACGAGAACCGCGTGCTCACCGACTTCATCAACACGGGCACCTACGACATCGCGCAGCGCGACTTCGTGCTCACGCCGTCGCCGTCCATGGACATCCTCGTGTCGTCGAACCTGGAACGCCAGCTGTTCGAGCTGACGGGCCGCAACGCCGCCGCCATCGCCGGCTGGATGGACGACCTGCGCGAGAAGCGGCGCTTCCGCGTGGACGAGGGCACGTTCGCGAAGGTGCGCGCGCAGTTCTCCGCAGACTCCGTGGACAATGCCACGTGCCTTGCCGCCATCAAGCGCGTGTTCGACGAGCACGGCTACCTGCTGGACCCGCACACCGCGGTGGCCTACCAAGCCGCCGAGAACCTGCGGGGCGAAAACCCCGTGCTCATCGCGAGCACGGCGCACTGGGCGAAGTTCGGCGACAACGTGTACCGCGCGCTCCACGGCATCGCGCCGGGAGATCCGCTGCCCGACGACGTGGCCGCGCTTTCGGGCTGCGCGCTCAACGAGCTGATCGCGCGCGAGACGGGCGCGACCGGCATCCCGCGCGGCCTGGCGGAGCTTGACGGGCTGCCCGTGCGCTTCGACGAGGTCATTGGAAACGCGACGGACGACATCGAGGCGGCGGTGACGCGCTTCCTCGACCGATTGGACGACTAGCGCACCAAGGGCGCGCGAAAGGGAAGGAACCGCAACCATGGGCCAGCTCAAAAACCTCAAACCCACCGTCAGGCTCTCCATCATGAACCCCGGCGCCGAGAGCGGGTCGCTGTTCGGCCGCGGCATCGCGAGCCTGTGCCTGGGCGTGCGCGAGGCCGGTTCGCTCAACGCCGCCGCGAAGGGCATGGGCATGGCCTACAGCAAGGCCTGGCGCATCATCAAGGACACCGAGGCGGCGCTCGACGTGCAGCTGCTCCACCGCGACGGCGCGCACGGCAGCAGCCTGACCGCGGAGGGCGACAAGATCCTCGACGCCTACCTGGCCATCGAGGAGCGGATCCAGCGCGAAGCCGAGAAGGCGTTCGAAGAGCTTCTTAAGTAGGGGCGGAGCGCGAGGGCGCGAGGCCGGGGCGCTGGCGAGACGCAGGGGCGCGAGGCCGGGACGCTGGCGAGGCACGGCAGACGGAGCGGGGCGCGGGCGAGGACCTTGCGCTGACGGACCCGCCCCGCCGCCTGGCCGAGAGACGGGCGAAGCGGGGCCGTCAGCGGACGCGGCAGCAGCGGATGGCCAGCTGGGTGCGGTTCTTGAGGCCGAGCTTCTGCAGGCAGGCGCTGATGTGATTGCGCACGGTGCCCTCGCTCAGGTAGAGGCGCGCGGCTATCTCGCGGTTGTCCAGGCCCTCGGCCACAAGCTCCGCGACGGCGCGCTCGCGGTCGGTGAGCGCATCGAGGGCGGGCGCAGGCTCGGCGGCAGACGCGGGTTCGAGGGTGGGCGCAAGCTCGGCAGGGGCCGCGCCGCGCACGAGCGCCTCCACCCGGCCGAGCACCTCCTCCCCAAGCACGCTTTGGCCGGCCACGACCGCGCGCAAGGCCGGCGCGATGGTGGCCACCTCCTGTTTGATCAGGTAGCCTCGCGCGCCAAGGCGCAGAGCGCGGGCGATGTAGCCGTCGTCGGAGAACGTGGTGAGGAACACCACGCGCGCGTCGGGATGCGCGGCCAAGATGCGCTCGGCGGCGTCGATGCCTCCCATGCCCGGCATCTGAATGTCCATGAGCAGCACGTCGGGCGCGTGCTCGTCGTAGAGCGCCACCGCCTCCTCGCCGGTGCCGCCCAGGGCAACCACCTCCACGTCGTCTTGGGCCCCCAGGATGGTCTGCAGCGACTGCCGCACGAACGGGTCGTCATCGACGATGATCGTTTTGATCATGCCTTTCCCTCCCTCTCCTTCGGCACGGCGGCGAACACGCGGAAACCCCCGCCCGCCTGCTGCTCGGTGCGCAGACGTCCGCCAAGGGCCTCCACGCGCTCCTCCATCGACTCCAAGCCAAGGCCCCGCGCGCCAAACGCCTTCCCCGCCGCCGCATCCTCAGACGCGCCCGCCGCCATGCCCTTCCCCGCCGCCGTGCCGTTGTCCTGCACGATAAGCTGGTAGAGCGCCGGATACTCGACCACCGACACGTCCACGCGCGTGGCGTCGCTGTGGCGCGCGACGTTGGAGAGCGCCTCGCGCACGCACGCCATCAGGCACTGCGCCACAGGCGGCGGCACCGTGCGCGCGTCGAAGGACAGGCGCACGTTGGGAAGCCCGCACGCGCCGATGACCTCTTCGAGCCGGGAGCGCAGGTCGAAGGAGTCGTCGTGCAGGTCATGGACGCTTCTACGCACGGTGTCCATGGCCTCGTGCAGCGTTGAACCCACCTGGGCCAGCTCGGCGCGGATGGGCGCGTCATCCGCGTGGACCACTTGCAGGGCCTCCACCTGCAGCACCGATCGCGTGAGCAGATGCCCCACGTTGTCGTGGATCTCGCGGGCGATGCGGGCGCGCTCGGCCAGCGTGGCCAGGCGCACCTCGTAGTCCTGCGAGGCCGCAAGCTCGTGGTTTTTCCGGGACAGCGACAGCGAGCGCTCCTGCAGGTCGTCGCGCAGCCGCCGATAGCGGGCGCGCTCGTCTGCGGCGCGTTGCGCGCGCAGCGCCATGAGGCACGCCATGACACAGAGGGCGCAGAGGGCCGCAAGGGGCAGCGGCTCGAGCAGGCGAACGGCGGCGGCGAGCGGCACGAGCCACGCCAGGCGCACCGGCCAGGCGCGCTCGAAGGCAAGGACGTAGGCCGCAAGCGGCAGAAACGACGCGAACGCGGGCAGGACGAGCGCCGCCGCCAGGTAGGCGCCCGCAACGCCGAGGCGCACGGGAGGGGCGGAGGGCACATCGAAGCAGCACGACAGCGTCACAGCGGCCAGCAGCGCGACGACATGCGCGCCCGAAAGCCCCGGAGACGACAGAAGCAGCAGGCAGAGCGCCGCGAGGATGATCTGGTCAACAACGCGTTCCATGGGCGACAGTATACGCCTTTCGCACGGGAAGAGAGGGGATGGCGCAAGCGAGGACAACCGCAGGTTGCATCCCGCAGGCCGCATCCGTGACAAACGTCATGGCCTGCCGGCGAAACGATGACAGACGACACTTCTGCGGCGGGGACGCATCGGGCATCATGGAACGTAAGAGAATTCGGCGCCCTTGCGCGCCGACGGACAGACGAGGAGGGCTCATGGACATCGTGGCCGTTGACAACTTGGTGAAGCGCTACGGCGAGGTGCTGGCGCTCGACCATTTCAGTCTGCGCATCGAACCAGGAGAGGTGTTCGGGCTTCTGGGGCCGAACGGGTCGGGCAAGACCACGGCCATCAACTGCATCCTGCAGCTGCTCACCTACGACAAGGGCACGATCGAGCTTTTTGGCCAGCCCATGCGGCCTGCGCGCTACGATCTGAAGCGGCGCATAGGCGTGGTGCCGCAGAACGTGGCGGTGTTCGAGGAGCTGACGGTGCGGGAGAACATCGACTACTTCTGCGGCCTGTACGTGGGCGACCGCGCACGACGGCGGGAGCTTGTGGAGGAAGCCGTGGCCTTCGTGGGGCTGGAGGGCTACGAGCGGTTCCGGCCGCGCAAGCTCTCGGGCGGGCTTTTGCGCCGTCTGAACATCGCGTGCGGCATCGCGCACAAGCCCGAGCTCGTGTTCTTCGACGAACCCACCGTGGCCGTGGATCCGCAGAGCCGCAACGCCATCCTCGAAGGCATCCGGCAGATGAACCGCGCCGGCTCCACCGTGGTGTACACGAGCCACTACATGGAGGAGGTGGAGGAGATCTGCACGCGCCTCATGATCATGGACCGGGGGCAGGCGCTGGCCGTTGGCACGAACGCCGAGCTCAAGGCCATGATAGGCATGGGAGAGAAGATCCGCATCGACGTGCCGGAGCTTTCCGACGAGACGCTTGCCCGCATCAGCGCGCTGCCCAACGTGCAGCGCGCGCTCTACCGCGAAGGCGCGCTTGACGTGGCATGCGCCAACGCCACGAGCAATGTGAGCGACGTGCTGGCCGTGCTGCAGAGCGCGGGCGCCACGACCGGCCGCATCTGGGCCGAACCCCCCACGCTCAACGACGTGTTCCTGGAGATTACCGGCACCGAACTGAGGGATTAGCCCGCCTTGCCGTTCTGGAAAGCGGCGAGGCGGGCCGACGCTGCGATCTGCCGCGGCGCCCGCCTTGACGCTTTCGCGCTTGCCCTCGCGTGCGAAGCGCTCGGCCGCACGACGCGGCGAATCGGGTCATCGCAGCATATCTCGCTGACTTTTTGTGGACCGGTAAGGTTTTTGAGGAAGAAGGTGATGTGGTGTTTAATGTGTTCAAGGGGACGCTTTTGGCGCTTGCGCGGGAGCGGTCCATCCTCATCTGGGCGCTTGCGTTTCCGCTCGTCCTCTCCACGATGTTCGTGTTCATGTTCGCCAACCTCGATGAGAATGCCCAGCTCAAGCCCATCCGCACGGTCGTCGTGGCCGACGCCGGCTACGAGGCCGCGCCGGGGTTCGCCGAGGTGATGGAGGCGCTGTCGGAGCCGGGCGACGGCCAGCTGCTCGATGTCGCGTACGCGTCGAGCGAAGAGGAAGCCGTCGAGATCATGCGCGCCACCGACACCGGCGGATCAGTGTTCAACAGCGGTGTGGCTAACGAGGGTGCCGTGGGCTACGTAGCAACGGACGCCGACGGAACGCCGAGCGTGCATGTGCGCGGCGGCGTGCAGCCCAACTCGGTTGACAGCGCGAACCAGTCCGTGCTCAAGACGGTGGTGGACAACTACCTGCGCAGCCGCACGCTCATCGAGGACGCGGCGCGCGAGAACCCGGCGGCGCTGGCTGACGCGCAGGCCGTCTCCCAGCTTCTGGGCATGTCCGATTTCACGGAGAAGATCGATGTCACGCGCAATCCGCCGAAGGCGACGGTGCGCTTCTACTTCGCGCTTCTGGCCATGGCGGCGCTGTTCGGCGGGCAGGTGGGGATGATCGCCATCTGCCGCGTGCAGCCGAACCTGAGCGCGCTTGGCGCCAGGCGAGCCTTAGGGGCCGTGAGCCGCGCGAGGACGCTTGTAGCCACCCTTGGTGCGAGCTGGGCGCTATCGTTTGCCTGCCTCCTGGTCGCGTACGCCTACGTTCGCGTGGTGGCGGGCGTGGATTTCGCTGGCCGGGATGGAGCATGCGTCGTCGCGCTGGCCGCCTCGTCGCTTTTGGCGACGGCCTTGGGAACGCTCATCGGCAGCGTGGCGAAGATCGACGCGGGCGTCAAAGGCGGGCTGCTGAGCGCCGTCGTGTGCCTGTCCTCGCTGTTCGCGGGGTTGTACGGAACCCCCGTCATGGAGTTGGCCGACGACCTGAACGCGGCGTTTCCCCTGCTCGAGCTTCTCAATCCCGCCACGCAGATCTCGCAGGCGTTTTACAGCATCATGTACTACGACACCTTTCAGCGCACGGCGGAGCATGTGGCGGTCTTGCTGGCCATGACGGCCGCGCTGCTGGCCGTGTCCTCGATCCTCGTGAGGAGGCAGCGCTATGCAAGTCTTTAAGGCAGCGGTCGCGATCGCGCTTCGACACCCCCTCTACCTGCTCGTCTACGCCGTCGGACTCAGCCTGATGGGAGTGCTCATGGCGGGCAACCTCTCGTTCGGGGAGGGAGACGACGCGCCGTTCGAAGCGTACCGGACGACGTTTTCCGTCATCGACCGCGACGACAGCGAGATCTCGCGGGGTTTGGCGGAGTGCTTGAGAGCGCGCGGCGCCGAGGTGCCGCTCGACGACACGGAGATCGCCCTGCAGGACGCCGTGGCGAAGGGACGAAGCGAGTGCGTCCTCATCGTGCCGGAGGGCTTCGGGCAGGCGCTCATCGAGTCTGCGCGCGCAGGCGGCGAGACGCCGACGATCGAGACGGTGTACAGCTACTCCTCCCTCGAGGGCAGTCTTCTGGACCAGGAGGCGAACGAGTACGCAAGCCTCGCCCGCGCCTGGGCGGCGATGTCGCCCGATTCCCCGCCAGCCGACATCGCCGCGCACGCGGAACGCGCGATGGGCGAATCGGCGCAGGTGGACACCGTGCAGATCGGCGGAGGGGCCGGCGGCGAGCAACGTTTCGTGTTCTACCTGGCATGGGGCACCTACACCCTGTTCGCCTCCATCGTCGTGTGCGTGGGGCTGGTCATGGGCACGCTCAACCGCACCGACCTGCACCGGCGCAACCTCGTGTCGCCCCTTTCAGCCACCGGGCACAACCTGCAGGTGGCGGCTGCGGCGCTGGTGGTGACGGCGGGTGTGTGGCTGTTCACCACGGCGGTGGGCCTTGTCGCATTCGCCGAGTCCGCCGCGCAGGTAAGCACTGCGGGACTCGCGCTCATGCTGGCGCTGTCGTTCGCGTTTGCCACCGTTCCGCTGTGCACAGGATACCTGCTCGGCCAATTGGGGGTGAGCGAGATGGTTGGCAACGCCGTCGGCAACATCGCGGGCATGGCGGTGTCGTTTCTGGGCGGCGTGTGGGTGTCCTTCGACCTGCTGGACCCTGCCGTGCAGGCCATCGGGCGCTTCTCGCCCGCCTACTGGTACACCGACGCGCTGCAGCGGGCGGCCGTACTCGAAGCCCCCTCGCTCGACGCGCTCGCGCCGATCTTGGGTGATTTGGGCGTGCTGCTGCTGTTCTCGGCGGCCCTCTTCTCTGCGGCGCTGGTGGCGAGCCGGCTGCGCGCGCAAAGCGCCGACGCCGGCGGGAACGCCGGCGCGGCGCGGGCGCGGGGGTGACGGGGCCGCAGGGATCGCGAGCGCGGAGGTGACAGGGCTGCGGGGATCGCGCGCACCGCAAGCGGCGCGACGCTCGCGGTGCGCGCCGTAGGAGCCGCAGGAACTGCGGCCCTCGCGGCCTCCGCGTCGCACTCCCCGCGGTGCGCGCCGCTCCCCCATCTTCCCGCCCTTTCGCTTTCGGACCGCGCATGCGCGGTCCTCAGAACACGGCGATGCCGTCGTAGGCAGGCGCGCCCCAGTCCAGATAGACCGTCGTGCTGCGGGTGATGCGCGCCGAGAGGGCGGAAGCCCCCTCGGCGGAGGCCGTCGCGTACGCCCCCGGCCCGCAGACGGCCTCGCGCGCCCGGCCGCGCTCGAAAAACCACGCGCTCGGACCCCGTGCGAACGACACCCTGTCGCCGTAGAAACAGGAAAGAGGAGCGGGAAGCAGGCCGTCCGTCTCCACGGACGTGCTGAGCGCCTCGTCGGAGAACAGGTCGCGCCCCGCGAGCAGCTCGCGCGAGCGGTCGGTCATCCCGTAGCTCACGGTCACGCGGTTGCGCCCGTAGAGCCGAAGCCCCTCAGCCGGGACGGGCGTTCCGTCCTCGAAGCGCACGGAGCATTCCTCGTCGACGTACCACCCGTCGAACCCGTCGCAGCCCTCCTTGGCCGCAGCGGCCGCGGCCCGGGCGTTCGCCATGTACGCCGCGTTCGGCTCCACGCTCTCCTGGAACACGGGGTCGGCCTCCCCGTCCGCGAAGTACGAGACGGGCGCGAGGCGTCTCCACTGGGCGTAGCAGGCGGTGTCGGAGGAGATGGACACCGCATCTCCCGGCCAACCCAAAAGCGTTCCCCCGTCGGGGGCGGTGCGCCAACCCTCGAACACGCATCCCTCCTTCGTGCCGGGGTCGGGCAGGACGACGCTGCCCGGATCCCACTGGGCGTAGAGCGTCGCCGTTCCCGCCGACGAGCGAAGGTTCTTGACCGAGGCCCGGTCCGCGTAGGACGCGCCCGCCCCGTCGGCTTTCGCGTTCCAAGCGCGCCAAGCCCATGCGCACGCCAGCGTCCGGTCGCCCGCCGATCCCCCCTGCGCGTAGCACGAAAGCGCGTAGGATCGCTTGTAGCCGTTTGCCGTGAGCGCTTTCGGAGAATCGTAAACGTGCGACGAGGAGGCCGTGGAACCTGCGGTGGCTCCGTTGCCGTCGTAGGCCACGGTGTAGGAGACGGGCTTCCACTGGGCGTAGAGGGTGATGACGTTTTTGCCGGTGGGGGACGGGATCCCGCCGCCGGCGTCGGGATAGATGTCCGCGAAGCCGTCGTTCCAGCCGTGGGGCACGTCCATGTGCTTCAGCAGGTTCCAATCCTCGCAGCCTATCCGCTGGCCGGAGGCCACGTTCACCGGACCGCCCTTGGAAAGCGACCATCCCTCGAAGGTGTAGCCCGCGCGCGTCGGCTTCGCAGACGACACGTTGGCCGCGTTGCCCATGTACTTGTAGTGGGCTGCGGGCAGGTTCGCCACCGCGGCGGTCGTGTTCTTGTCGTAGACGATCCTCACCCGCGGCCAGAAATCGGCCGCCCCGCCGTAGGAGTTGGCGAAGCCTCCCCAGCCGTCCCCCTCGGTGTGGACGTACATGTGGCTATAGTACAGATCGTCCAGGCCGTTCTCGCCCGTGAAGAACCCGCTTTTCGCATAGCGGTAGGCGTAGGTGGCCAAGCAGCCCCAGCCGGCGCCGTTCGCCTCCGCCTCGCGGTTCGTGTCGGTCACGCCGTGGCCGAAGTTGGCCCCGCCGCGCGTCCCCGACCACGGAGATCCCCAGCAGCTCGTCCATCCCCTGCCGTCGGTGGCGTTGTACAGGGGGAAATCGACGCCGGACACGCGTCCGTTCCAACCCGCTGGACCTCCGTCGAAAGAAGGCATGTAGAAACGGGGACCGTGCGGGTCGGCCGCAACGAACTCCGCAAGCCCGCTCGAATCGGCGCGGATCCAATGCCTGTTGAAGACGCGCCCCGTGTCCGTCTGCACGTACGAGTACGCATGGGCCTCTTGAAGCGGCGCTGCGGCAAGGCACAGCGCCGCGCACAGCGAGGCGATGGCGAACGCCGCCAACCGCGCCGCGATCCGCCCTTTTCCGAAGCTGCCGAAAGCCTCCCTCACGATTCCCCCTTTCCGGCGCGCTGCTCCCGCGCGCGCTCCAACGCCGCCTGGGCCTGCGCCTCGTCGGCGAAGCTCTCCCGCGCTATCGCGGACAGATCGTCGTCGGACAGCCCCGCCGCGTCGACGGCGGCGTAGGAAAGCGCCACGTGCGACGATCCGGCGGAGCCGTCGACGCGCACTGTGGCCGGGTCCCCCGCCGAAAAGACCGCTCCGTCGGCGGACATGGCAAGGGGACGCTGCAGCGACGCCTCGTAGAACCCCTCTTGCACCGGCACGCTCGCCGTCCCCGGCCCCTCCAAAACGAGGTGCTCCTCCACCTTTCGACCGTCGAGCGAGAACCCCGACACGAACACGCCGAGAGGCGAGCCGTCGCTCCATCCTTCGCAGGACACCTCCACCTCCAGCGTCACTGCGGCAGGACGCGTCTGCCGAGAACCGTCCGCCTCCCCCGCCGCTTGGACCGCAGCCCACGCGATAGCGCCCGCAAGAGCCAGCAGCGCCGCTGCGCCGACCGCGATCCGCCGCATGGCCGAGGGCCGCCCCAACGCCGTTTTCGCCCGAAGGCCCCTTCCCGCATACCTCATCCTCGTCCTCCTCACCCCATGGTGTCGCCCAGAAACGCCAGCAGGTTGACCACGGTCGGCGCAACCACCAGCGCCACCGTCGGCGGCAAAAAGCACATCGACAGCACGACGTCCAGCTTCGTCGGCATCTTGCGTATCCGCTCGATGGCGTCCGCCTGCGCCTCCGCGCGCGCAAGGGCCGCCTGCCTGGCAAGCCCCTCCGCCACCGACGTCCCCTGGACGATGGACTGCCTCATCTGCGCGACGAACGACCCCACCTCCCGGCTCCGGCACCGCTTGGTCATGTTCTCCAGGGCGGCCTCGCGCGGATGCCCCAGCAGGTTCACCTCCTGGTCGATACGGGAGAACTCCTCGGCCACAGGACCGTCAAGCCCGGCCGCAACCTCCCGGAAGCACTGCTCGACGGGAGATCCCGCCGCAATGGCGACGCTCAGCAGCTCCATGGCGTCCGGCAGCCGCGTGTCGACGGCGCGGAGCCGATCTCGCTCCCTGCGCGCGATCCACCGCGAGGACCCTGCCCATCCGGCCCCGGCGCCGCCTAAGACCCCGGCGGCGCAGACGCCGGGAGCGGCCCCGAGCGCCGCCAAGGAAAGCTGCGCGACGGATCCCCCGATGACGACGCATGCCACGCGCGCGCTCCTCCACACACCCGGCGAAATAGACAGGCCGGCCCTCTCCAGCCGCTCCCTGCTCGCGTCGGCCTCCGCCCGGCCAAGGGGCGCGATGCGATCGAGCACGTCCGCCAAAGCGGCCAGGACCCCCTCGGCGCGCGACAGCACAGCGCGGAGGCGGCGCCTGGACCCATCCTTCGGCCCAGCGCCCTCCCTCCCCGGCCGCAGCCCCCCAGACGATCCCGGGCCGACTGCGGCGACCCCGCGGATAAGCGCCCCGTACAGCGCAAAGCCAAGCAGCGCCCCTCCCGCGAGCAAAGCCCCGAACACGACACCTTCCATGCAAACCGCCTCCCTTCCCAACGCAGCCCATCCGCACGGCTCGAACCCGCGCACGTCCCTACACCCCCGCTCCGTCCACCTTCGTGATGCGATGGCACGCGAACAGCCCGATCGCCTCGAGGAGCGCCGCCAGCGCCACAAGGGCCCATCCCAGGGGCTCTTGCGCATAGAAGCGGGAGAAATCCTCGTTGGTCGCGTGCATGATCATGAAGATGGCCGGCATGGACCCCGCAACGAACCACTTGGCCAAGCGGGTTCCGGCCAACTCCGTCCTCAGCTCCCGTTTGGTGCCCAGACGCGCGTCGGCATGCGAGGCCACCATGTCCACGGCCGGGGCGATGGCCCCGCCGAACCGCTGCTGTATGCGCACGGCCGCCGCGAACGCCTTGACGTCGAGGCTGCCCGTGCGAAGCGCCATCTCCTCAAGCGACGCGGCGAGCGGCCTTCCGTACGCCGTATCGGCCAAGACGCGGGCAAGCTCCTCGCGCAGCGGATCGTCGGCGTGGGCGGCCGCCGACCGCAGCGCGCGCTCCAGGGTGAGCGCCCCGCGCACGTTCGCCGCCACCTGCGGCAGCATGCGTGCGAACTGCGCCTCCAGAAGGCCCATGCGCCGCTTCCTGAGCACGGCGAGGCGCGCGGACAGGCAGACGAGCGTCGCCGCCGCCAGCACGGCCCCGACCGCCGGAGCAGAGGATAAGGCCCAGGCTGCGGCCCCCGCGACAAGCGCCGCCGCAACGGTTCGGGCGCACCAGAGCGCGGGCGCGTCGTCGATCCCCGCCTCGTGCAGCTTCCTCCCGAGCGGAGATCGGGAAGCGCGCGGACGGGACGCGGCGGCCGCGCCGGACGCGTAGAGCCCCTTTTCGTCGAACGCGCGCCTTCGCTGCTCCGCGCGCTCCCCCCGGTACAGGACCCACGCCGAAGCGGCCAGCGCGCCTGCCGCCGCCAGCAGCGCCGCAGCCGTCACGTCCATCGCCCCCGCCTCCTTCCTCCCAGCTTTCCCATAACCGCATCATCCTTCGAAAAACCAGGCGGGGTCGTACCAAACGCCCGCATCCCGCATGCGCTCCCTGATGCGCTGCGGCTGGACCCCGTGCGACCTCCATGCCCCGACGATGCGGCCCAGCCCGTCGTAGCCCTCGACTTCGAACGAGAACAGCTGGGCGCGCGGTATGACCGAGCTTCCTTCGGGCAGCGGATCCACGGCCACGACGTCGGTCACCTTGCGCGAGCCGTCCCGCAATCGCTCCACATGGACGATCAGCCCGCCTTGCAAAGACTCGGCTATCTGCTGGACGATCACCTCCCGGCTCAGATCCCCGTCGGCGTAGCCCACCATCGTCCGCAACCGGCTGATGGCGTTTCCAGGGTCGTTCGCATGGACCGTGGTCATAGAGCCCGGGTGGTCGGTCTGCATGGCCTGCAGCATGTCGTAGGCCTCGGCGCCCCGGCACTCCCCCACGATGATGCGGTCGGGGCGACGGCGCAGGGACAGCGCCACAAGGTCGCGCATGCTCACCGCGCCCTCTCCCTCGGAGTTCGCCTCGCGCGTCTGCATCCGCTCGGTATGGGGCGTCCGCAGACGCAGCTCGGGCGTGTCCTCTATCGTGATGACGCGCTCCTCGGAGGGGATGAACCCCGAAAGCGCCCCCAGAAGCGTGGTCTTGCCCGATCCGGTGCCCCCCGATATGACCACGGGGCAGCGCGCCTGCACCGCCGAGCACAGAAACTCCGCCATGGCCCCGGGAAGCGCGCCGGCACGCATGAGGTCGTCCACGCTCATCACATCCGCCGCGAACGTCCGCACGTTGAGCGCGGGCCCGTCGGGCGCTATGGGAGGGATCACGTAGGTCGCGCGTGCCCGACCCCCAGGCAGCATGGCGCACCCCATGGCATGCGACTCGTCGCAGCGCATGCCTGCCTGCTCGGCTATCTTGCCGATGATGCGGCGGACATGGTTCGCGTCGTCGAAGACGACGTCCGCCCTCCGCTCGATGCGGCCCGCCCGTTCGACGTAGACGACCGGGTCCAGAAACGGCATCGACGGATCGCTTGCGTCCACGCCTCCCCCGTTCACCATGATCTCGGTGATAGAGGCGTCGTCGAGCAGGGGCTGCAAGGGTCCGTAGTGGAGGAAGTCGTCGATCATGGCCTGGGAGAGCGCCTCGGACTCCAACGGGGAGAGCCTTGCCCCCCATTCGAGCGCGATCCTGTCCACCGTTTCCCTGATCAGGCGCTCGACAACCTCCGGCCCCGCCTGTTGGCCGCGCAGCGCTGCGGCGACCTCCTCGCGGACGCCGCGCTTCAAAGCTCGCTCGGACGCCCTATCCATGCGCCTCACCTTCCCCGAGCGCGTCTTGGGCGGACAGGAGGACCAGGCTCACCTTTCCGGCGTACTGCGCCTCGCGCACCGCGTCGGCCTGGGACGGGTCCACCTCCACCGTCACAGACGTGTAGGGCGCCCCTGCCGCGGACGCCTCGTCCCCCACCGCCACAACACGGGCGCTGTCGCACAGCGTGGTCAAAAGGGACGTCCCCGCCGAGGCGCCCTCGGCCGACACCACGCGCACCACGTCGTAGACCCTGATCCTTCCCGCCAAGCCCGTCTCCGAATCCACGCCGATCGTGACGGCCTCCATGCCGGCGCCCAGATCGGCGGCCAGCCGCCCGCCGCCCGATCCGGTCACGAACGAAGCCGTTATCTGGGACCCCGCCGGTATGTCCACCAAAGCGCGGCTCCCGAGGGCGGAACCTTGCTGCAAGGCGTCGGCGCCCAGGGCCGCAGGGGAGCGAAACGCCGCAGGGACGTCTTCCAACCGCACCGTCTGCTCCGTCAGCGCGTCCCCCGCCCGTATGTCGGCAGCCGCCACCAGCGTCGGCTGCGCGCCGGAGGTGGCGGCCCCGACCGCCGCGCTCGAAGAGGCGTGGGCCCACAACCCGTAGGCGACGGACGCGAAAGCGACCGCAGCGGACGCCGCCGCGACTGCGGCCAGCCGCTTGGCGCGACGGACGTCTAGCCCCCTCTCCCCCGGCCGACCGGACCCTAGGGAGGCGGCGCGGGTCCGCTCCTGCTCGTCGTCTCGCACGGGATTGCCCCTGCGGAACCGGGGCTCCGCGCCATCGCCGTAGCGGACGGCGTCCGCGTTCGACGCGCGTGCGGAGAATCCCGTTCCCCGCACGGCGCGCTCCGCCGATCCTTCGTTCATGAAACAGCTCCTTTCGTCATTGCCCCTCCCCGTCCGCCAGCGCTTCGCGAATGGCGTCGGCCATCTCCGCAGGGAACTCCCCTGCGGAGTCGAGCTGGGCGAACGACGCGGAGGCGGCGGCTTGGCCCGCCTCGACCTCGTAGCGCCCGCACAGCCGCTCCTGCGGCCTCCACGCGACCTCGCTCGCGTACGGTCGGGCCACGATCACCTTATGGGACGCCACGGGGATGCCCTCCAGCCCGAACCCCCGCGCGAACACCGTCTCCGCCTCCTCCTCAAGCTGCACGCCCACGGCCCACAGCCGCTCCGCCTTCGGCACCTCTTGCGAGGCGGCCTCGTAGAACCACACGGTCGTCCGCCCCAAGAACCCCTGGGCGCGCACCGCGCGTACGACGGTCTCGGCGATCTGGCGCCCGGGATCCTGGGCGTTTTTCGCCGCCAGCGCGAACGAGGCGTCCATGCACGCCGAACGGGCGGAGTCGAGCGCGTTTTCCTGCCGCGCCTTCGCCGCATACGCGATGCCCTGGTCCACCGCGAACGACAACGCCGCGATCAAAACGAACACCGCAGCCACGGCAAGGGGCGCCATGCTCCCCCTTTCGGGCGAAAGCGACCGCGTCCTCATGGCCCCTCCTCCACGCTCACCTCCACCACGCGCCCCGCGACGTACGTGCAGTCCACGTGGCGAAACAGGGACTGCCCCGACAACCCGGGGATATCGAGCGCGGAGGGCACGTCGTAGCGAAGCGCGTAGGAGAGCCTGGCCACCGACGTGCTCTGGTCGGACGAGAGCCCCTCGCCCAGAACAGACCCGCTTTCGTCCTGGCGCCACTCCACCCTGACGTCCGAGACGTGCAGGCTTTCCGCCGCCAACTGGGTGGAGGCGCCGAGGATCTCCTCTTCGACGAAGCGCCCTTTGTCCGCAGCCTGCTGCAAGCCGGCGACATCGAGCTGCCGGCACGAGCGCGTGACCTCGGAGGAGAGCTGGCTTGCGACCAGCGTCATGCCGCCGACCTGGACGATCCCAAGCAACACGAGCAGAAAGAGGGGGACCGTCAAAGCGAACTGCACCGTCTCTCCCCCATGTTCCCGGCCCCTCATCGCGCACCCTCCTCGCTTTCTCCAACAAGCCCCCTCGCCTGCGCTCCAAGCGCCAAAGCCCCTCCGTCCGCCGCCGCCACAAGGTCCCCGACGGGCGTGAGGAAGCTCCCTGAAAGCTCGAGCTCAACCGACACGCTCCGCCGCCGGGTTCGCACAAGGCGCTCCTGAAACGTCCCGGACGCCTCGTCGAAGGCGTGGTGGACGTAGGAGGCGTCCTCCGCATCGCCGTAGGACACGCTCGCTGAAAGCCGAAGCCCCTCCCCCGCAAGCGCCGGGGAGGCTTGGAGGGCCGCGTCAAGCAGATCCTCCTCGGACACGGCCGCAACCGGAAGGCCGGATGCGACCCGGCACGCCTCATGGGCCGCGTCGCAGAGCGCTATCCCTAAAAACACCACGCGGCCCAGATCGACGATCGCGCACAGGAACGCGAACAGGACGGGCAGCGTCGCCACGAACATGACGACGCTGCCCCCGGCTTCGCCGTTGCGACGCCGCCCGAGGCCCGGCGGGGCGGAACCCAAGGCCGATCCGCTCATGCCGCGCCGGACGTGATCTTCGAGAACATGTCCGTCACGGCCGTCCCCGCCTGCGTGATGGCACCCTGGATGTTTCCCTGCAAAAGGAGCAGGGCGGCGCCCAGCCCAACGGCGAACCCCAAGACGATGACGGTCTGCACGATCTCAGACCCCCCGTCCTCCTCGCCGCGCACGAGCATGGCCCGCACCCCGTCCGCCCTCGTGCAGAAATCCCTCGTCTCCCTCATGGTTCCTCCCATCTTCGTCTCCCGCCCATCGGCGGGTCCTTCCTTCTCCGCCCGGCCGGACGCGCCGCGCCGGGACGGGCGGCCTCAACACGCGAGGCAGGCCACTCCGCACGCCAGCCACAGCGACAAAAACGGCGCCATGGGTATGCCTGATCTGAGCGTGAGCCTTCTTGCAGCCAACCCCGCCAAAGAAAACGCCGCAGCCGACATGTAGCACGCGAGCAGGCCCGCAGGCGCCGCCGCGCCCGTCGCAAGGGACAGCGCCGCCATGCAGCGTATGTCGCCGTGGCCGACGGGAAGCGCGCGCCCTCGGCCCGCCACCCGGTTCGCCGCAAGGCACGCGCCCGCCGCGACGGCCGCGAACACGAGGCCCGCCGCAAGGCCCGCCGGCCCTGCGGCCAGCGCCTGGAGCGCCCCTCCCGCCGCCGCAAGCGCAGCGCAGCACTCGAGGGGGATCATGCGCGCCTTCAGATCGCACGCCACCGCCACCAGCATGGCCGTCGCGCAGACGCCGGCAGCCAGCGCCGAGGCCCAAGGCAGGGCCGCAGCCGCCAAAGCCGCCCCCGCAACGGCGCCCGCCGCCGCGCAGGCCGCCCTCCGGCGACGCGTCGGCGCGAACGAGCAGCGCTCCTTCTGCTGCCGCTCGGTGCGGACGGCCCGCTCGGGATCGGCGGGAAGCCCCTCGCCCCTCAGCGCAATCGCCCGCTCGCGGGCAAGCGTCCCCTGCCCGGCCGCGCGCAGCGAATCGTCCAGCCACGCGGCGAAGGGGCCGCCTTCATCCGCAGACGCTTCGCCCGCGCGCCGAGACGCCTTCCTCGCCGCCCGGTAGAGGCGAAACGAATCCCACCACCACGACCTCGATCGACGGTAGGCACGCCCCAGCAGCGCGTCGGCGGCCTGCGGCACGACCAAAGCCCCCACGGCCGCGCCGCACGCCAGGCCCCCGACCACCTGCACGACCCATCCGATCATCGGCGATCCGGGTCCGAAACGACCCCGCCCGTACCCGCAGCCGCAGCCTTCGCATGGCTCCCCCGCACGGGGCGCCTGCGGCGGCCCTCCCCCGCCTCCCGCACGGCCTCAGGCTGGAAGCGGATGATAAGCCCGCAATCGGAATCGTCGCGCAGCTTCGCATCCTGCCTGAGCAGCGCGCATCGCGTGGAGCGGGAAGCGCCCCCGGCAGACGATCCCTCCTCCCCGTCTAAGAGGGGGGCGAATCCCGGAAGCTCGAAGCGGACCGTCCAGCCAAAGCGCCCGAAGAGAAGCTCGTCCCGCACATCGCCGACCCCGCCGGCAGCTTCCCTTTCAGACGGGTCGCCCGACGCAAGCAAGCCGCACTCCCCAGACGCCTCCCGCGCGACCGTCGGCTGAAGGACCTCCGGCCGAAGCGTCGCCGCAACGGCCCCCGAAGGGAGGGGCGCGCGCAGGGCCGGCCCCTCCCCCGCCGCAACGGCGGCAGGAGCCTCGGCGACGCCCGCCGCCTCAACCGGACGGGGCCGCCCCGCATCGGGAGCGCCGGGTCCCTGGCCGGGACCGCCCTCTTGGTAGCGATGGAGGCACCCGTAGCACACCTCGGCATCGTCAAACGCCCCCGCGCCGCATGTCGGACACACTTTCACGGCCTTCCTCCTTCCAAACGGACCATCCCCACGCGGTCCCCTTCCTCGAACCAAGGACCCGAGCATGACGAGAACCGCTCCACCACGGCGGCCGCGCCCCGCTTGCGGAGCCTGCGAAACGGCCCAACATCCCGATGGGCCTCCAGCACCAAGCCTGTCGCATCCACAAACGCCACATCGAGCTTATGCCTCATGCCCGCTGTGTGAACGTCGCTGCACGGCATGAGCAGAAGCATCCCTTCGCTTGGCTCCGAGAGCAAAAGCCCGCGCGCCCTGCGCGAGATCCTGCCCGCCAAGGACAAGGGGACCGCGCCCTCGATGCCCGTTTCGTTTCCCTTCTCCATGTTCAACTCCCTTCTTCCGCCGTCGCGTACTGCACGACGACGCTCGCGCACCCGCCCGCCCCCACGCTGGAGACGAACGCCCATCTATACGGTCCGGACGCCTTGGAAAACGATCCGCTGCAGCCCGATCCGCTCTCCACCGCCGTCCAGCCTTTCGCCACGAGGGCGTCCCGAACCTCCTCGTAGGCCCGCGCGGCGTTGGAGCGGACGACGAAACCCGCAACGCCTCCGTCCTCGCGCTGCTCCGAGCGCACGTCCAGGCATTCGGAGGGAACCGCCAACCCGTCCTCGAAGCCGTCGGGAAGCCCCTCGACCACGTCCTTGGCGGCGAGGACCTCCTCAAGGCCCAAGTCGTCCGTGCCTGCCGGGCCCGCCCACGTCGACCCCCGCGCCGCCTCGCGCGCAACGCCCGGCCGAGATGCGCAAGACGCTGCGGCCGCCAACGCCGAGGCCGCCAGCAGGAAGCCGACGGCAAGGCACGCCCGCCGCGCGCGGCGAACCTGCGCCTCCTCCGCCGACGAAGCCCTCATACGAGCACCCCCGGATGGTAGCGGTCCACCGCAAGCTCCGCGCTGTGGACGAGCTTTGGAAGCTCCACCCCGAACACCGACCTTTTCAGACCAAGCCCGAACAGGGTGGGGGAAACCTCGAGCGTCGCCGTGAAGCGGACATGCCCGCCGGACGCGCCCTCCACGGCCACCTGCACCGACTCGAACGACCGGTTGAACGCGCCCTCCAGATCGGACTGCACGGCGGCCCTGCTCTGCTCCAGCCCCTGCCCGTAGGCCGGGGAGGTGGCGTTGAGGCGCACGGCGTCGCGAAAGGCGTTGTCGAACGCCGCGCACTCCGAGAACGCGAGCAGCGCGTTCACCGCCACGGCCGCCACCGCCACAAGCACCGGAAGCGCCACCGCAAGCTCGACGGTCATCTGGCCCTCGTCGCGAACCCTCCTTCTCACTCCCATACCCTCACCCCCGTGATCTGCGCGTAGACGTCCCTCACGCCGTCGGCCATGCGCTGCACGACATCCGTCGCCGCGTCCCTGACGGCGGGGGGAAGCGCCACCTCCACCGTGACGGACGGACCCCCGCCCCCGAACAGCTCCACAACAGCCACCTCCACTTTCCCGTCGGCGGACCAGATGGCCTCCACCGCCCGCTCCTCGAAGGCCGAGACCACCGACGAGAACACGTCGTTCGATCCAAGCGGATGGGCGACGGCACGCTCCTTGAGCGACATCAGGCGCGCCGCCACCGCCCCGGCATCGGACGAGGCGACGTGCGCCGAGTTCACCAGAACGGGCTTGAGGGCGTCGAGGTTCGCCGGCTCCAAGCCCGCCGCCGACACCGCCGATCGCAAAGCGCCCGCCGCCCACGACCCCAAACCGCTCGCGCCGGAGAGGGGAAACCCGTCAAGCGCCGAGGAGACGGCGCCGTCGAGCGCCTTCTGCCCGTCGGAGTACGCCCGCAAAAGCCCGGACCAGCAATCGAGCACCAAGCTCAGCGCCCCCGTCGCCGCGCCGCCGTCCGCCAGGCCGTCGAGCATCGAGGAGACGACGTCCCCCGCCTCGCCCGCAGGCTCGGCCAGAAGCGTGGCCGCGGAGACGGCCGCCCGCGCGCCCAGCGTCCCCGCGTTCGCCACGAACGGGCTTGCAAACCCTGCGGAGGCCGCCTGGCTCCCCGTGTTGGCCACCAGGACGACAACGCCCGAGCTGCCGGGCGGCAGGGCGTCTATGCGCATGCCGCCGACGTTTCCCAACGCCTTGCGCACCTCGTCGAACAGCCCCTCGGCACGGCCCTTCACCTCCGCTTTGAGCGGCGCCAGGTCGCGCATCGCCTCCTCGTAGTCCTTCGCGGCCTCAGCCACGGCCCGGTAGTGGTGCTCGAAGCCGTTCTCGACGGAGGTGGACGCGGCGGCCACCTTGCCCATGGCAGACGCCGAGAACCCGCATTCGCCGCACACGGGGTACGCGCCGCGCTCCATCTCGGCGATGGACCCGAGGGTCGTCGCCCCCGATGCGGCCGGGCAGCCCGGCCAGGCGTGCATGACCGTCCTCCCCTCCTCGTCGGCCGTGCACGGGTACGCGACCTCGGTGTAGAGGTCGGTCGCGCGCATCTCGTCGGTGTTTCTGGGAAGGAGGGGGAAGAGCGCCTCGAACGAGTCCCCCTCCTCGCGCACGTATCCGCGAGAGATCTCCTCGACCGCATGCGCGTAGAACCGCGCGCGCAACGCGGAGCGAGCCTGCTCCTCCACCGACGGCCCCTCGGGGGTCTCGAGCGCAAGGCGGCGCGGGTAATACGCCTTGGCCCGGTCAAGGGCCACCGAGAACGACCAAGCGTCGACGCTGCGGTACAGCGGATTCTCCGCCCCGGTCATCGAGGCGAGCGCGGAGGCGCGCTCGTACATGCAGTACACGGGATTCGCCCCGCAGTCGCGCTCGAAGGCGCGCCGCTTCGCCTCGTTGGCCTTCTCGGCGGCGCGCTCGGCCTCCTCGGCGGCGCGACGGATCCCGTCGGCGTCGCGGTCGGCGGCGTCCTGCGCCTCTTCAACCCCCTCGGCCCCGCCCACGCCGATCTCCTTCCCCTCGTCGGGCATCAGCAAAGCGAGCGCAAGGTAGTTGGAAGCGGATTTGTTGTTGGCGGCCGCAACCGACGCGGCGTTCGCAGCCGCCATGAACGGCAGCAGGCGCTGCAGCCGGTTGAGTCCCGCCGAGGCCTTCTCCGAGAACCCGTCGCGAGCGCGGGCCACGTCGCGTCCCGCCTTGAGCAGCGCCTCGGACGCGGGCGCCGTCGCGGGCGTGCACAGGGCAGCCACCCCCAACCCCGTGGCCGCAAGGCTCGTGAGCGTCATGGACAGGACCACCGCATCGCATGCCCGCACGACGATCATGAACTCCGCCACCTCGTTCTGGGCGGCCAGCGCCGCGGCGTCGGCCACGCTCTGCACCTCAGAAGACGCCGACGAAACGCGTTGGACCTGGGCCGCCGAGAACACGAGCGACAAGGTGAGGAGCAGCGACAGCGCCATGCCCACCGTGGTCATGCCGGATTCGTCCCGAAACGGATCTCGCCGCATCATGCCGCCCACGCCCCTATCCAGCCGGCCGGATCGCGGCCCGCCGCCGCGCCGCCGACCCAATCCGGCTGCGTCGACTGCGAGCAGCTCACCCTGACCTCGAAGTTGCCCCGGTCGTTCAGGATGCCGAGCAAGGCGCCGCCCGCCCCCAACAGGGGCAGAGGGCGCACCTCGTTCGCAATGGTCACCTCGACCGCCTCCGATCGCTCGTCCCCTTGAAACGCCACCTCCCAGCTGCAACCTCCCTCGTGCACATGGAAGCAGGAGACGGGCGGAACCGAGCCCAGCCGGTGCATCACGAACGCCCGGCAAGACTCCTCCATATCCCCGGCGGCATCCGTCTTGGTGGCCAGAAGCCGGCATGCCTCGGAGGCCGCCGCCCCCATGACCATGCGGTCGTACAGAAGGATGCCCGGCTGCACGAGCAGCAGCAGCCCGATCAGCAGAACCGGGATGAGAAACGCGGCCTCCACCGTCGCCTGCCCGTCCAAGAAGCGCCTCGCGCGCCAGGCGCCGCACGCCGCAGACCGCCTCCCAACGGCGGCCGCAAGGACGCACGCGCCCCCGCCTTCGACCTTCGCCACGACCGTCCTCCTTTCCGAAACCCGTTTGCGCCCTATGCGCCTAGTACAGAAACACATCCGCCACGCCGCCCGGCGCGGACGCCTGCACGTGGTGCGACGCCGATGCCAGCGCGTGCTCCACGAGGGCGGCGGCGTCGAGCATCCTCCACAGCGCGGCCAAGCCGACGATCATGGAAAGAAACGCCACCGTCACCAGCGCGTACTCCACCGTCGACTGCCCCGCCTCCCTTCGCGCCCCGCGCGGCGCGCGAAGGGAGGCCCTTGTCACAGTCCGTTTATGCCCTCCGCTATGGCGTCCCACAGCTCCTGCAGCTTGGGGCGGAACACCGTGATGGCGATGATGGCTATGACCACCAGCACGCCCACCAAAATGGCGTACTCCGTGGTGCCCTGCCCCGTCTCGCCGCGCCTCAGCCTGCCCGCCCAGCACGCAGCCTTCGCCAGGCACATCCGATACCGATCCATGGGAAAACCTCCTTCTTCTCGCGTCCTTCATCTCAAAACCCTTCCATCAACTCGAGCAGCACAGGACCCAGCACGAGCAGCAGCATGGCGGGGAGGATGAGCGCGCCTGTGGGCACCATCATCTTCACCGGGGCCTTCGCCACCCGCTCCTCCACATGGGCCCGTCGCTCGGCACGCGCGTCGGCCGCCGCCGACTCCAGCACCTCGACAAGGGACGAGCCGAACCTCAACGACCTCGCCGTCGCCTCCATCACGCGCGCCAGCAGGGGAGATCCGTACGACGCCGCCAGGTCGCGCAGCGCGTCTTCGCGCGTTGCAAGGCCAAGCGACCAGGATCTTTGCGCTGCCGCGCACTCGCGGGCGAAGGGAACGTCGAAATGCTCGCCGTAAAGCTGGAAGCTGCGGTCGAACGACAGCCCGCTGCGCAACCCCAGCGAAACGGTCTCGAGCATCTCCGAAAGGCTCCTCTCAAGCGCCTCGGCCCTCCTCCGCTCGGCCCTCCCGATCGCACGCGGAACGGACGCGGCGCCCGCCGCCGCGCCGATGACGCAGCCGATCAGCGTCAGCTCCGCAGAGAACAGCGCTCCTGCAAGCGCCCCGGCCGCCGCGGCCGCGCACCCGAGGCGGGCCGACGCCTCGGCAAGCCCCTCGGGCGTCACGACGCCCTCCACGCCCGCCCTGCGGGACCTCCCGCCCAGCCACCTCGCCGCCCAGCGGCGCCCGGCCCTCCCCAAAGGCGACGGCGCCGCCCCCAGCGCAAGCCTCCTGCTCGTCTTTGCCGCGTAGCCGAGCACGCGCCCCTGCGGCATGCCGGGGGCGCCTTCCCGATCGGCGGGAAACGCCCGTGCCCTGCCGCGCCGGCGGCGCAGGGCCGCTTCGCGGGCGCGCGCCCACGTCACCGACAAACACCACCCGCCCGCGCCCCCGAACAGCGCGGCCGCCGCCGCAAACCCCCACGCCGCCGTCCCAGCCTCCATCAGTCCACCTCCACCGCCAGCATGCGGCGCACCGCGAAGATGCCGCCCGCCTGCATCGCCAAGGCCAGCCCCAGCAGCGCAAGCCCTGCGGCGCTGGAGAAGAAAGGATCGAGGAACCCCTCGCTCACCAAGGAGAACACGGCTATGAGCACAAAGGGCATGACGCTGACCACGCGCGCGGAGAGCTTCGCCTGCGCCGTCTGCACGCGCAAAGACCTCCTCAGCTCAAGCTCGCCCTCCACCGTGGCCCTGGCGGCGTCGAGCACCTGCCTCATGCTGCCGCCCACCTGGTGCTGGACGTCAAGGGCCACCGCCACGAACGAAAGCTCCGGCACGGTCGATCCGCTGCGCAGGGCGCCCAGGGCCTCCCGCGCGCTCCGCCCCGCCTCCATACGGTGGGCGGCGCGCTCGAACAGAGGGCGCAAAGGACCCTGCGCCTCGCCTGCCAGCTGCTGAAACGTTTGCAGAAGCGAAAGGCCCGACCGGAAGCACGCGTCCATGGCCCGCAAGGCGTCGGGCACCGCCTCCCGCGCCGCCTCGCGGCGCCTGTCCCGGACCGACCCCGCCCAAGCGAGCGCGGCCGCGCATGCGCACGCGGCCACCGCCGCCCCGCATGCCAAAGACGACGAGACGAGGGTCGCTCCAAGCGCGACGAGGACAACGAGCGCAAAGAACAAGGAGACGAGAGGCTCGGGAGCGGTCCTCAACCCCCGCAGCTCCACGGCCCACACCGCCTCCTCAGCCAGACCGGCCAGCCGAGGGTTGCGCAAAAGGGCCCTTGCGGCGGGCTTCGCCCATCCCACCCCGTTGCGCGCACGCCATGCCAAACGGCCCGACCGCCCCTCCCCAACCTCGAAGAACGCCGTCCTTCGGCCGTTCCGCGCACGAGCGGCCGCCAAAGACCCCAGCGCCGACCCGCATCCGAACGCGGCCAGAACCCCTACGCCGCCAATCGCGCCGCATACCTCCACGACTCCACCTCCTCCTCCATCGCAAGACCCTTCCGGCACAGCTCGCCGAGCCACCGGGGAGGGGCCAGCCACCTCCCCTCCTCATCCGAAACGTCGCGCCTGAACAGCGTCCTAGTGCCGCAGCGGCGGCGCTCGTCGTCGAACGCAAGCTCCGCCACCTCCGACACGAAGCGCGACCCGTCCAACGACCGCGCCGTCTGCACCACCACGTCGAAGGCGCCGGCCACGTTGGCCTCTATGACATCGACCGGCAGATCGACCGCGTAGCGCACCATCGTGGTGAGCCGGGCCACCACGTCGGCGGGCGAGTTCGCATGCAACGTGGTCAGCGACCCGTCGTGCCCTGTGTTCATGGCCTGGAGCATGTCCAGCGCTTCGGCGCCTCGGCACTCGCCCACCACGATGCGGTCGGGCCGCATGCGCAGCGCGTTGATCACGAGATCGCGGATGGTCACCTCGCCCATCCCCTCGGCGTTGCGGGGGCGAGCCTCCAGGCGCACCACGTGCGCATGCTCGAGGAACCGCAGCTCGGCCGAATCCTCTATCGTGATGATGCGCTCCCCTTCGGGTAGCACGCACGACAAAGCGTTGAGCAGGGTGGTCTTCCCGCTGCCGGTTCCGCCCGAGACGGCGATGCTCTTCCTGGCGCGCACGGCCCACACCAAAAACCTCCGCATGGCCCCGTCGAACGACCCCATGCCCATCATGTCCTCGAGCGTCATGACCCGCTTCGCGAACTTCCTCACCGTCATCACGGGGCCGTCGAGCGCAAGCGGAGGGATGACCACGTGCACGCGATGCCCCTCGGGAAGACGCGCGTTGACCAGAGGAGACGCCTCGTCGACCCGACGGCCCAACGGACCCAGCACGCGGTCGATGAGGGCGCGGAGCTGATCGGCGTCCGCGAAGCGCTGGGCGCTGCGGCGCAGCTTCCCCTCTTTCTCGAAATACACCTCCTCCGGACCGTTCACCATGATCTCCGTGACGGCGTCGTCCGCCAGAAGCGGCTCTAAAGGGCCGAACCCGAGCACCTCGTCCACCAGCTGCCCCGCAAGCTCCTCCCGACGGCCCTCCGGGACGTCCGCCCAGGCTTCGCCCTCGAAGACCTGCCGGCACGCGCTTCTGATCTCGTTGCGCGCCCGGCTGGGATTGTCCCGCATCATGACGGCGAGGTCGTCCACCGACACGAACGACTGCATCCCGTCTTTCAGCTCGTCCAAACCCAGGGCGCCTCCGAAGCCAGAACGCGCGCCCGCCCCGTCCGCCGCCCGCACGCGGCTCGTCAAAGACATGGCGCACCCCGCTTTCTCCTGCGGGGAGCGCGCCCTTTCAGCAACCGGCGTCCGGCCGCGCGCGTTGCGGAATCGTCGCCGCGACCGGAGGCCTCCGCGCCGGGCAGAAGGTCGAGCATGAGCCGCTCGAGGCTCGTGCACAGATCGTTCCTCGATTCCAGAAGCTCGAACGGAACCCCCGATCCCAGCAGGTCCTCCACGTCGCGTCCTCCATCCTTAAGCTCGGCCACATGGGCGCCTTGAAGCGCGCACGACACGTCGATGGACGTGAGGGGGGCTCCCTTCGCGCACCTGTTGAGGGCGAACACGAACGGGTTCGTGGCGATGCCGCACCGCGCGCACAGATCGAGCGCGTGCTTGCACGCCCTCAGCGACGAGGCGCGCTGGTCCACGAGGAGCAGCGCTTTCGAGCTGCGCTCGAGCAGGATGGCATGCTGCTCCGCCCAGGCCGCCCCGGTGTTGCAGATCACCACGTCGAACCGTTGGGACAGCTGGTCGAGCAGCTGCGGGGCGGCCCCCACCACCACCTCGGAGTCCTCGAGCCGCTTGGGAGCGGCCAGCAGGGCCGGCAGCCCCTTCTCGGGCCGCAGGGACGATAGTTTCCCCGGAGCCTCCAAAACCTCCTCCATGCGCACGGGATCCCGCACCCCCAGCAAAGCGGGCATGTCCCCGAACTGGAGGTCGAAGTCCACCAGCAAGGTGTCGAACCCAAGCCCCTGCGAGAGGATGGCCGCAAGCGCCGCCACCGTGCTTTTCCCCGCGCCCCCGCTGCCGCTTGCCACGGGCATGAAGAAAGCGGAGGCGCGACGGGACTCTCGCGCGAGCGCCGGGGCCCGTCCCTGAGCGAACCGGCCCCGTTCGTTCTCGGTTTCGCCGACATCGTGCGCGAAGGCGGGGGCGGCGGCGCAAGGCGCGGCCGCAGCCGTCCCCACCTTCGCCGCAGCCGCAGGACCCGCCTGCAACGTGGGCGCGCAGCCGGCAGCAGGCGCTTCGGCGACGCGAAGCGAGGGTCCGGACGCACATGGAAAGCCCGTCGTCTGAGGCCGTCCGCCGGACGACCGCAACGCGGCCGCCTGCTTTCTGCGCGCATAGCGCGCGACGAACGCCTGCCTTGTCAACGACGCGTCGATCCCCGCAGCGCTCGCGCGGCTTTTCAAAGACCCCGTCTCCTGAAACGAAACCAGGCACACAACCCTCTCCGGCCGGTCACGCTTGAGCGAGGCGGCCAGGTTGATGGGGGACACGCCCTCGCTCGAAACCACCCACACCTCGTCGACAAGCGTGTCGTTTCCCAAAAACCGCCGCGCCTCCTCGGGCGTCGAGAACAGCCTTAGCCACTCCTGCGAGGCAAGGTTCTCCCCGGCAAGGCCCATGGCCTCTGGATGCTGCAAGCACGTTGGGTCGGCGCATAGCGCCACCAGAGACATCGTCATAAGTCGCCCCTCCCCTCGCCGGGCGCATCGCCCTCGGCGCCGCTTTGCCCCGACGCCTCGCTCGGCAAGGCGAAGTACAGCTCCGCCCGCTGCGCCGCAGCCACGATCTCCTGGACGGACTCCGCCTCCACGGCGATGGTGATCCACGCCACCTCGGCATCCGATGAACCCTCTGCGGAACTTGCGCTTGTGGCCAGCACCAGCACGTCGTCCGCTATCACATCGGTGGAGGTGCCTCCGGTGGCGTACATGTCCACCCGGCTCCCCGTCGACACCGCGCCTCCCACCGCCTGGACATCCTTCGCGGGAACGCTCACGGCACTCAGGCCCTCGGGCACGTCTATCCGCGAACCGACCTCCTGAAACCGCCGCTCCGAAAGGACCTCGCCGGCCAGGATGGCCGACGACGCCTTTTTGCCCACCGCCTGGGAGGCGTCGCGGATCGCCTCGCCCGGAAGCAGGTCGGCCACCCACAGGCGGCTCTCCACCGCCCCGGCGTCCACCGTCTCCCCCGCGGCGATGTCGCGCTTCGCCACGCACACCTCCAGCTGCTCGCCCCCGTAGCGGGCAAGGGCCTCGGCGCGCGCCGCATCGGCCTCCCCGCGCACGCTCTGCGTGTACCCAACCACGCACGCCGCGCAGACAAGGCCGCACAGCACTCCGAAAACCGCCGTTCTGTTTCGCTTCATGTCGTCCCTTCCCATGATTGCCCGATACCAGTATGACCTGCTCATCTAGCAGATACATGGCACAGTTCACCATGGAAAGCCGCCTTTTCCCAACGCGCCTCCAACGCGCTTCCAACGCGAATGCCGCCCGCTTCTGCCGCGGATCCAACGCCGATCAAGCGCGCCTCCAGCGAAAATCCAACGCGGATCCAGCTCCGCAGGCGAGAGCGCGGGCCTATGCCGCCGCAAAGGCCGCGCAACGCGGTGGAAAACCTTTCCGCGCCGCTGTGGAAACAGGCGCCGGACGATCGCGCGCTGCGCCGAGGCGAAAAGGCACCGGAGGGAGAGGAGGAACCCCACGCCGGCGAAGGGAACCCTCGCCGGCTTTTCGGCGAGGCAAGGGAAAAGAGTGCCCAGTTCGCGAAAATCCGGCGTCGCCGTCGCGCGCGCTTTTGGCCGCTTTGAGCGTCGCCGGGTGCGATTTGCGGCCAAAGCGCCGCGCGATCTCCGCTAAGCCGACGTTGGCACGAACCCGCCGGAGGCGGCTCGGCGAAGGGCCGTCCGCAAGTTGGTCGCAAACTGCGGGTGCAGCCGGCCTATGCCAACGGTGTTTAGTGAAGAGGCCGCGCGGGCGGACCGCCCTTGGCCCAAAGCGCAGCATCCGACTGCGCCGCCCGCGCAAGCCCCTCCGAGCGCACGACGCCAACGCGCTCTCCGCTTTGACGCGCCGGCCGCGCGCCCGCGCGAACCCCTCCACCCCGAAGGCACCCGTTTGCAGCGGTTCGTCATTTATGGCAGAATGGAAAGCCGTCGAAAGACGGATCAGCCGGTCGGTTGGCGCAGCGGGAGCGCAGGTGCCTTACAAGCACAAGGTCGGGGGTTCAAATCCCTCACCGACCACCACGAACGCCTGCGGGCCGCCGGGTGCAGCACCCGGCGGCCCGCTTTTTCGTCCGACGCCTCCGACACCTTGGCCGAGGCCCACGCCCCCGGCGCATGCTCCGGCCCGTCTCCGCCGCCTTGGCCGGGACCCCGCCCCCAGCGGCACGCCCCGCTCCGCCCCCGGCGCCCCCGAAACCGGCATCACCCCAAAGGACCGAAGAAGCCCGAGAAGCCCTACGCCTTGGCGACCGCCTGCCCAGCCAGGTAGCCCGACGTGATGCATCGTCCCACCGACAACCCCATGGTGGACAGGGAGTAGTCGTAGCGCCCGTAGAAGGGACCGGAACAGTTGCCGACGGCGAACAGGCCCTCTATGGGCTTGCCCTCCGCATTCTCGCACTGGCCGTCCGCGTCCACCACCAAACCCCCCAGCAGGGCCGACACGGCGTACTCGCGCGGCATGGCGTAGAACGGCGGCGTGTCCACCGGGCGCAGGTACTTCGAGGCTTTCCCGAAGTCCGCATCCTCGCCCTGGGCGCACAGCTCGTTGTAGCGCCGCACCGTGGCAACCGTCGCCTCCACCGGGAGGCCGGCGGCCTCGGCCAACTCTTCAACGGTGTCGGCCGAGAGCAACGTGCCGTTCTCGACGAATCCGGCGATCTTCTCGGGCGTCCCGTTCGCCACCGTGGGAACGGTGGGATCGCTGCCCCACCCGTAAACCTGCTCGGAGTAGTTGGCGTCGAACAACGTGACCATGCGATGCTCCGGCTGGTCGCGCAAAATGGTGTTGCGGTCGCCGTAGGGCACGTCCTCGTACATGAAGCGCTCCCCGTTCATGTTGACCGCCAAAAACGGCTCCTCGCGAAAGCATCCCGCTCCGCCATGGATCATCTTGCTGGGGCTGCCTGGCTCCATGACGGCACCGGCCATAAGTCCGATCAGGTGCCCGTCTCCTGTCTTGTTCATCTGCTTGCGGTTGAAATCCTGCGCATCGGGAACGTAGCGCTCGACCATGGCCTCGTTGTTTTGGAAATCGCCCGTCGCCAAGATGACGCCCCGCGACGCCGAGAACCTCCGGTAGCTTCCGTCGCCGGATTTGCCCACCGCCCCGACGACCGCGCCGCCCTCCACGATCAGCTGCACCGCAGGCGTTTCGTAAAAGAACTCGATGCCGTCTTTCGCCCCCTGTTCGGCCAGCGCCGTCGTGGGCGCCTGCATGCTGTCGGGAAACAGTAGCCCTTCCACGTAGCAGTTGCCGTCATCGTACACATGGTCTTTGGAATCGCTTTCCTTGCAGGCGTCGAACCCTGCGGCCGCAAGCTTGCCCTCGTACCACTCGAGGGCCTCCTGGGACCTCTCGACGTACGCCTTGAGCAAAGCGAGCCTGGGGCGATGGGCGTTCAGCTCGTGCAGTTCCCGCAGATAGGCGGCCATGCCCGCCGTCGTGCTTCGATCCTTCGCAACGCGCGCGGCCAGCATGCCCTGCGCAACCGGGGCGGCTTCCTTCTGCAGCACGGCCACTTTCGCCCCCGCCTCGTGCGCAGCGAGCGCCGCCGGCAACCCGGAGGTCCCGGCGCCGACCACAACCACGTCGAAGCTCAACTCCTCGGCAAACTCCGTGACGGGATTGGCCTCGGCAAGGGACGCCTCCAGCTCGGGCGCGCTCACTCTCCCGTCCGCGTACGTGGCAATATCCAACGCGCCGCCAACCGAAGACGCATCGGGAACCGTTTCCGCCGGCGCGCATCCCGCCAGCGAGCCCACCGCCATTGCGGCGGCGGCCGTTCCCCCGAACGCGAAGAACCCGCGCCTGCTCATCGCTTTTTGGCAACCCATGGCAAACTCCCCTTTCCGGCAACGGTCCGTGCCGCCGCCCTGCTCGGCAATCCGCCGGCTAACCGGTGCGTCCAACCCTGCGCGCATCCGGCGCGTCCGGCATGCCCATGATGCGAGGCAAAGGTGCCGACAACCAGAAGAGAACCGGGACGATTCTGGGCTATTCGAGGGATGATATTTATCACCCTTCGCGTAGTGCCTGGTGAACGACGTGTCGTTAACGCATGTCCGCCCATCCACTCCGGATGGGGCTCATCTGCGTTGCTATAATTTTCCAAGGGATGGAAAGCGACGGGGAGGCTGTATGGACGCGCGCACGGAGGACAGGGGATCCGCACTGCTCGGGCAGGGACCCGTGCCTTTGAGGTTTTTCGGCGCGGGTTTCTATCTTGCATGGCTGTTCACCATTCATTACTCCACGGGCGTGTTCGAGACCGCCGACCGAGCCCTTGACTCGCTCATCCTCTCCAACCTCTCGAACTTGGCGGGGCTTGTGGCCGCCGCCCTGTCCGCACGGCGCATCGCCCCCATTTCGACGAAGCGAGGCTTTGTCGCCGGAGCAGGCGCTTTTTCGAGCGTCGGAACGGTGGCGGCCTCGCTCGCGCCTCTCGCGCAGGGCGCCGAGGCGGCCTTGTTTGTTGCGGGCAACGCCTTCATTGGCATAGGAACGACCCTGCTCATCCTGCTGTGGAGCGAACTGTACTCCAGCCTGCCCCGCAGAGAGACGAGCGTTTTCTACTCCGGATCGTTTGTGGTGGCGGCCGGACTTTTCTACCTCGTGTCGATGCTGGAACCGACAATCCAGATGGCTTCCGTCACGTTGCTGCCCGTGGCCTCGGCGACCATGCTCGCGCTCAGCGGAAGCCTGCTGCCCAACCGCGCCGAAGAAGTGAAGGAGAGCACGGATCCCGGCTGGACCTTCCCGTGGCGCCCCTCCATCCTCCTTGCCGTATACGCCTTCGCCTCGACGCTCTCGCGATCGATGAGCTTCGAGGCGAACGACGTGGGCATGGCGGGCATGCTGCTTATCGCACTCGTGGTGCTGGCATCCAACGTGTTTCTGTTCGACCGTTTTGACGCCCGCATGCTTTACAAGGTCACCCCTCCTTTGCTTGTCGGAGGCCTTCTGCTGATCTCGTTCTTCGACGGGCTCAGCGGGTTCGGCAGCGTCCTCGTCAACGCGGGGTTCTCCGGGTTCGTTATCCTCGCGTTCATCGTCCTCAGCACCATCTCGTACACCTACGGGGTCACGGCCATTTGGTTGTTCGGACTCACCCGCGCGTTCCGCGTTCTGGCCAGCACCGCAGCGGCATGCGGATACGCATGGCTCTCGCCCGACGAGCCGGCCGACACGGCGGCTCTGGGAGCCGTTGCCATCGTGCTCGTGGTGACCTGCGCCATGATGTTCTTATCGGACAGGGACTTCACCAGCACCTGGGGCATCAACCCCCTGCCCGCCAAACGAAGCAGCGCTTTGGACGAGTTTTACACCAGTCTGCAGGGGAAATGCTCGCTCATCGCCCACGAGCACGGGCTGACGCAGCGCGAGGAGGAGGTGCTTGCCCTCCTCGCGCAAGACAAGAGCATAGCCGAAGTGGAAAACGAGCTGGTCATCTCCAACGGCACCGTCAAAAGCCACATCCGCCACATCTACGCGAAACTCGGCGTTCACGCGCGCAGGGAGATCGTGGACATGGTGCGGCAGCTGTGAGCGCAAGCCGTCGCGCGCTAGTCGAGGAGCGCCTCGCCGAGAACGGAGTCGTAGCGCACCGACGTGCCGTCGGCGTACGCCACGTTCCACACGCGGTAGTCGAGGTTCTCGGGAACGTCCTCGTCCGCACGCGCGCACGCCTCGGCATCGCGATCGGCTGCGACGGACGAAGGACGAGGGCGCTCCTCGAAGGGAGGGGTCGCACCAGTCGGGTCGTCGCCTTGGCGAAGCGCGTCCTCGGCCTCGGCGAGCGCCGCATCTACCTCCGAGCGCGTGGGCGCGTTGCGAGCGGCCTCGCCAACAGCCCAAGCGTCCTGCCCGCTGCCGATGCCGGCCGCCTCCTCAACCGCCCGCACGATGTCGCGAGCCGACGATGCGGCGCGCTCCTCCCGCGCAACGGCGCGCAGATCTTCGAGCGACCCGCCGGCATCCCCGGCCGCCACGCCCTTCCGATCCGCATCGGCCCGCTGCGCCGCGATGCTCGCGCACGCGGGCATGCGAACGGCCGCCACGGGATCGGGGCCGAAGGCGCCCGCCAGCAGCAGCGCACGAGCGCGCGTGACGAACCCGGCCGCCTCGGCGGGAATGGCCGAGTCCCTCATGCGGACGGCGATGACCGGCTCGGTCCCAAACCTCACCTCGGCCCAGGCGAGCCGCACCGGCGGCTCGCCGTTTCTGCGCCGGGCGTCGTTCTCGCGCGCCACAAGAGCGCTCGCCTCGGCGAACGTCTCATCGAGCCAGGAGGCGACCGCGTCTTTCCATAGCGGGCCAAGATCGATTCCGCTTATCGCCGCATCGCCGCCCACATCGAAGCGCAGGACGTTCGCTCGCTGCGAACCCTTGTCCGCACGCACCACCTCGGCAGGGGCGACGGCCGCGAAACGGCGCGCCATCCGGCCGCCGTCGGCGCAATAGCTTCTCTCGTCAAGGACGACGTTCAAGTGCAGCGGGGGGTGGATGGAGGCGGGCATGGCGAATCCTTTCGACGCAGGCCTCCGCATCCGGGCGCGGTGGCCGGGCTTTCACGTATCCGGTCATTGTCGGCCTTCCGAGCCGTCGATGCCCGCGCCACCTGCGCCTGTTGCGCAACCGTTGCGCCGCCGGAACGCGCAGGACGGACGGGCGCCGCCTTTCTCGCACGCCGGGCGCCCGCCCTCCAACGGCTGCCCGGACGCACACAGCCGTCCGGGAGCGCCACAGCCATCCGGACGCGCATGGCCGCACGGCCGCCGGAACGCGCCCGAACGTTTCGCTTTCCGTCGATCCATGTTAGAATGCATCTATAAAACATCAGTTCGCATGCGATGTTTCGTGCAAGGTCCTCGGACGCAGCCAGACGACGAACGGAGAGCGGCAGTGCATTACACGGATCAGTACGAGTCGCCGATAGGAGGAATCACCCTCGCAAGCGATGGGGAGGCGCTCACAGGACTGTGGTTCGACGGGCAGAAGTACTTCGCCGACACGCTTGACAACGCCCACGAGCATCAAGACCTACCGGTGTTCGCCGAAACGAGGCGATGGCTCGACGTGTACTTCGACGGCGCAGAGCCCGATTTCACACCGCCGATCGCCATGCTCTGCTCCGATTTCAGGAAGGCCGTCTGGAACGTCATGCTCTCCATCCCCTACGGGCAGACGATGACCTACGGCCAGATTGCCGCGCAGGTGGCCGCCGAGCGGGGCCTTGCGCACATGTCCGCCCAAGCCGTCGGCGGTGCGGTGGGCCACAACTCCATTTCGCTCATCATCCCCTGCCATCGCGTGGTCGGCACCAACGGAAGCCTCACCGGCTACGCCGGCGGCATCGACAAGAAGATATGGCTGCTCGAGCACGAGGGCGTCTGCCTTGACTCCCTGTTCCGCCCCAAGCACAGCACCGCCCCATAGGATCTCCGATCAGCAGGCGCCCAGCCGAAGGCCGCCCCGGCGGGGGGCTGCTCCCTGCCCGCCCTCGCACAGAGGGACGCCTTCCTGCTCGTTCCGCGCGGCTGCGAGCGGGCCGGCCGCTCGTCCGCCCGCGTATGCCGCAACGCGTCATTCGCAACCGGCCCGGCCCACTTCAGCGGCAATTCGGCGGACGGAGTCCTTTCTCTGTGAGGCCGCCGTTGACAAAGACCCGCCGGAGGCGCTTCGGCGAAACGGCGAAAGGCCGCCCGCTTCTCTGTCAAACCACCGTTGGCATGGGCCGGTTCGGATCGCAGCGCGCGAACCGCCCAAGCGCCCACGAGTTGGTCACAAACCGCGCCCTGCGGCACGCGCTGGGCCGGTTTCGCACCCTCCGCGCCCCTCGCGCCCGGAGAATCCCCAGGTCGCGAGAATCGCACGGCCCGCCGGCGCGCCGGATCGGCCCTCCGGAGTGCCATAGGGCGCGGTTTGTGACCAACTCTCGGAAGCGGCCGGCCCCGTCGGCGGCGGGCCGGCGGGGAGGCCGCGGGCCGGGCGGCCCCTCCGGCCCGCGTCGGCCGGGCCGCCGCGGAGGGATGCGGGCGCTAGTAGAGCATGAACACGCTCAAACCCAGCTCGTAGAACACCACGCGGAGCGCGACCGCACCCGCGAGGGCGCAGGCCACGGCGACGGCGCCCCAGAGCCTCCAGTTGGAAGACCTCCTGCCCATGAAGGCGGCGGCCAGCGGGAGGGCGCCTCCGACGAGGACCGCGCCCGCCCAGAGGAGCGGCGCCCGGGCGGCCGCGGCCGCGAGGGCGGTCCCGGCGAGGGCCGGCGGGCGCCGTCTCGTCGCCCGCCGCGGCCATGATCAGCGCCATGGTGCAGGGCCCAAGCGCGCAGGCGTTGCCGAGGACGTAGAGGATCCAGAGCACCGAGTCCCACGCGGGGCGGGCGGCCATGGTGTAGGAGTGGGCCACGACCGCAACCAACACGACGCAGACGGCGACGGATAGCCAGCAGAGCCACTTGGGCACGGTGACGCCGTCGTCGCTCCTGCGCATCGCCACCAGGTAGGCCACGGCCACGACCGCCAGCACCACGATGGCTATCAGCTCCTGGGTGATGCCGGAGGTCAGGTGCCCGAAGCCGTTGAAGATCCTCTCCCAGTGCTCCAGGTGGAAGAACACCGCGATGCCGCCCGCGGCCAGAAGCACAGCGCTCGCCACCCAGGCGGGCGTCTGCGACTTCTTCGCATGCCCGCCGGCCGCCAAGAGCGCCTGCGTCCCGAACAGCCCCGCGCTCCACGCCACCAGCGTGGTGAACAGGATCAAAGGCCATTGCAGCTCCATAACCTACTCCCCTCCCTTCCACTCGTGATCGCGCAGGAGCTGTTCATGGCCGACGGAACCGTTCGCGGCTACGTGAGAACCGTGTACGCGAAAACCGCGGTTCACTCCAAGCAAGAGCTGATCGACCTCGTCACCGCCGAGAAAGACGGGGCGAAAAGCGACCCCGCGGGCTTGGAAGGATAGCGCGGAGGCCCCGACGCGCTTTAAACGCTACAGATCCAGCGAGTTCGGATCAAGCAGAAAGTCGTACACGTTCAGCATGAGAATACCCTCGTCGTTGTAGTGCGGCATCGGGCCGTCCTTGGTGATGATCGCTCGCTTGAAAAAATCCCCAGCGCGCATCAGCGACTCCTCCTCCTGCTTGAGTTTCTCGTCCGTCGGGAGGGCAAAGGCAGACTGTATGTAGCAACGCTTGCTCCCGCTGTTGCACACGAAATCGATCTCGTACGTTACGCGCTCGGACGCGCCATTGGCACTGCGGCGACGGGCAGGCACCACCCCCACATCCACGCTGAACCCTCGGCCGCGCAGCTCGTTGTAGATAACGTTCTCCAGAATATGAGTTTCTTCGTACTGCCTGAAGTTCATTCGCGCATTGCGCAGGCCAAGATCGGTCGCGTAATATTTTGAATTGGCGCCGATGTACTTGCGCCCTTTAACGTCGTAGCGCGCCGCCTTCTCGAAGAGGAAGGCGTCTTCTAGGTACGTGATATACGCATCGATCGTTGGCCTGCTCGGGCCCAAACGTTTCTCGCTCTTAAAGGTGTTCGCGATCTTAGTGGAATTGGTGAGGCAGCCAATGCCCGAGCAGAGCACGTCAAGAACGTCCACAAGGTCGCCCTGATTGGCAACCTTGTGACGCTCAACGATGTCGCGCAGATACGTCTCGTCATAGATGCCTTTGAGATAGTCGGCCTTCGCTCCCGCACCGACAAGCTTGGCTACGGCGGGCAGCCCACCGTAGAGGGAGTACTCAGCGTAACCGTCTCGCCTATCACCGTCGTAGCCTTCCATGAACTCGGAAAACGAGAGGGGGCGCAGGGCGATCTCGGTGCCCCGCCCGCGAAACTCGGTAACCACGTCCTTCGACAAAAGCCGAGCGTTGCCGCCAGTGGCGTACACATCGACGTTATCCATGCGAATGAGGTCGTTCAGGACCTCAGCGAACTCGCCGAGAAGCTGGACCTCGTCGAGAAGCAGGTAACAGGTGCCTTCGCCCGCAAGCCGCTCGTCAACGTGCGCGAGAAACGCCGAGGGATCGCGCAGCGCCTTGTTGCGAAAGCCATCGAAGTCAACCTGCACGATACGGTCTTGCGCCACGCCCATCTCGCGCAGATATCGCTTGAACAGCGTGTTCATGAGATAGGATTTGCCGCAACGTCGCAGCCCCGTAATAATCTTCACCTGGTCAGAACCCATGCCGGCAACAAGCTTATCGAGGTAGGTTGTGCGCTTATACTCCATAGCAACCCCATTTACAAAATATGGTCAGTGTTACCGATTTTTGCAAATGAATCATAGCACAGAATCCCCGACGAGAACGAGTAGAGTGCCGTCATTGGCAATTGGGCGAAAACTCAAAGTCATCACACGTCAATCAGCTGCCAAAGCTGCCACACGCTTTTCGCTCATGCGCCCTCAGCCTTAAAGCACCTTACGCCGATGCAATGCGCGCAAACACAAAAGCGCCCCGAGCGGAAGCGGCCTTCCCGTTTGCAAGGGGGTTCGGGGAGGGAGGGCCGCGCCCGCGCGGGGCGCTTGGAAGAGATGCCGCCTACGTATCGCTCAGGGAACATTGAGCCACGAAGGCACTTGGGGGGGTGCACCGCGTGAATGCTTGAGACCCGAATGTTTCACGTGAAACATTTGTGCTAGTGTCGCATGTCACTGTGGGGGAATGTTTCACGTGAAACATTTTGAAAGTGGTTTTTGTGACACAGGACGGGGATAACGTCACGCTCCGAGCGCCCACAGGGTGACACAGGACGGGGATAACGTCACGCTCTGCCAGGCACCCGGAGGAAGAATGTTTCACGTGAAGCATCCGGGACGCGCTGTCGCCGTTGTGCCCGCGGCGCGCGACCCCCCCCCTCGCGCGAAGCGCTCGAGGGGGGCAGGGACCCCCTCCTCGGCATCCGCAGGGGGATGGGCGCGCCCATGCGGCTCCCGCGGATGCGAGGGGGTGAATGCTAGTAGAACATGAACACCGAAAGCCCCAGCTCGTAGAAGACCACGCGCAGGGCGATCGCTCCTACGAGGGCGCAGACCACGGCGACGCTTCCCCAGAGCCTCCAGTTGGAAGACTTCCTGCCCATGAGGGCCGCCGCGAGCGGGAGGGCGCCGCCGACGAGGACCGCGCCCGCCCACAAAAGCGGCGCCTGGGCGGCCACGACGCTCGCGGCGTCGGCCATGCCGGCCGTCGGGTGCGTCGGGTCGAAGTAGAACCCGACCTCGGCGAAGGCACCGGCGCTCGCCTGCAGGGAGGCCGCGAAGGCGACGGCCGTCACGGCCCCGAGGGCGGCCCCGGCGAGGGCCGGGAGGCCGACGGGCGCAACGTCGTCGCCTGCGAGCGCCATGACGAGGGCCATGGTGCACGGCCCCAGCGCGCAGGCGTTGCCGAGGACGTAGAGGATCCAGAGGACCGAGTCCCACGC
>DXCU01000016.1 GCA_019115845.1 Candidatus Rubneribacter avistercoris
AAAAAAAGAGAAAAGTAATGGATTCTCAGGGGCGGGGAGGGCGGACGCCCTCCCCGCACGATCGCTCGCTTGCTTCCCAGTATCCGGTTTTCAAGGTTCCCGCCGCGCCCGGCGCCGCCGAGCGCGCAAGGTGGTACTTTACCCCCCTCGCCACCCATCGTCAAGCAATCGAAACCAAGGACACGTTTTCTGCACAATTGCCGACCAAGGGGCCGAGAAGGGTCCCGAGAAGGGGCCGAGAAGCTGCCTGGGGTCGCCTGAGCGCGCAAGGTTACGAGAGGCTCCCAGCTGCGCGACGTCATCCTTCGTGCGTGGTCAGGTTGAGCCCCACAATCCCCACAATCACCAGCACAATGCACACGAGCTTGGCGACGCTCGCCGGCTCTTTCAGCACGACGATGCCCATAACGGCCGCTCCCACAATGCCGATGCCGGTCCACACCGCATACCCCACGCTCAAAGGCAGGCTCTTGAGCGCATAAGACAAAAGCCCGAAGCTCACGATCATGCCGCCTATGGTGAGCAGGCTTGGCACAAGCCTCGTAAATCCTTCCGACAGCTTGAGCTCGTAGGCCCAAAAGGTTTCGAACAGACCCGCGATGATCAGAACCACCCACTGCATGGAACATGCCTCCCAACAAAAAAGGCATGCCCCTCCTCCATCTTCTATGGCCTAACGATGAAGGTGCGCATGCCAGCGTCTTGCTCTGCCCGGCGGCAGATTCCCTATATGTTGGAAGAAAGTCTAGCGAACGGGAAAGCGAAGCGTCAACCCCTTTTCGCCGCACGGCCGTGCGGCTGCGGCCACGCGCGCGGCGCGCCGGCGGACCCGGACGCACCGCGCCGCCAACGCACGATGCCGCCAGCCTGCTGCGCAGACCGGCGGCATCGCAAACGCGCATCGCAAAATCTGCTGCTACTCTTCGGCCGCAGCCTCTTCGATGCAGCGAAGGGCGTTCAGACAGCGCGGATAGCCGATGTAGGGAACCAGCTGGGACGCCACCTTGATGAGGAACGCCTTGTCGTTGCCCACATGCATGTTGCCCTTCACGTGGCTTTTCAGCTGCGGCTCGCATCCGCCCTGCGCCGCAAGGAAGCAGAACGTGATCATCTCGCGCTGGGCGTCGTCAAGGCCGGTGCGCGTGTAGTAGTCGCCGAAGCAGTTGGCGGCAAGCCACCGGTTGATGTGACGCGTTTCCTCGGGACCGGACTCGCAGAAGTCGGCCATGCCCTCGCCGAAGATGTCCACCTGCTTCTGGATGCCGGCTTCAAGCCGCGCATCCACCTGAGTGGTGGCCTGCCCCTCAAGCGGAAGATCGACCAGCCGATGCTCCAGCAACTCGTTCGTCGCATGGAGGAACGGGAGCACGCGCCCAAGCCCTAGGTACGGAACCGCCTGGTAAACGATCTCCTTCATCTCAACCGGCGTCACGCCCACGTTGAACGCGCCTTTAGCCATGGCCTGGTACGCCTCGACCCCTTGGCACCCAACCAACGCCGCCAAGATGGCCATGAGGCGCGTGCGGTCGTCAAGGTCGTCGCTGTGGGCGACCTCGCCGAACGCGAAGCGGTCGAAACGCTCCGAGAACTCGGGATCGGTGACCGCAAGCGGCGAATCGAATCCGGGAAACAGGCGGCTGCGGTATTCGTGCGCCTGCTCGACAATGCTGGTATCCATAGTGTATCTCCTCTACGTCGCAAAGCGCTTGTTTGCTGATGCGCCCATCCTACTACGCGGAGCACACCCCAGGTCAACTTCCATCAAAGAAGAACCATACCCGCAAGCGAAGCCTTCTTCGAAACAGACCGGCGCGCCCTTCCGCGCCGGCCTACCCGCCGATGAGCGCCTGTAGAGACGTCACGAAGCTGGACATGTTGCGCCAGCACATGAACAGCGTGATGACGATGATCACCACGCCTGCGACGTTGGCGAACGCATGGTTGCGCCACGCGCCCAGATCCTTGCCGTTGGCGCAGTACAGCACAAAGAACGCCATGATGGGCAGCAAGATGGCGTTGGCCGCCTGCGCCACCAGGATAAGCTCGGTGGGGCTGTGGCCCAGCGCCACGGCCATCACGCATCCGGCCACGAGCACGATCATCCAGATCACCTTGAAGCGCAGGTCCTTCGTGGTCTTCTTCCAGGCAAGCACGCCGTTCACCGCGTACGCGGCCGAAAACGACGCCGTGATGGCGCTTGAGAAGCCGGCCGCCAAAAGCCCCAGGCCGATCATCCACGTGGCCCACGAGCCCAAAAGCGGCTGCAACGCCACGGCCATGTCCTTGCCATTGGTCACCGTCATGTCCGTACCGTAGATGTTGGCGGCGGCGCACACGAGGATGGCCATGGAGATGATGCCGCCCAAGCCGATGGACAGCACGGTGTCGAAGCGAGCGTCGGACACCTGCTCGGGGTCCTTGAAGCGCTCGGCCGCACCGGAGGCGTGCAGGAACAGGTTGTACGGCACGATGGTGGTGCCGATAAGGCCGACGGCGGTCAGAATGCCCTTCGACCCCTCCTCGGGCAGCGTCGGCACGAACAAGCCGGCCGCGATGGCGCCCCAATCGGGGTTCGACGCGAACGCCGTCACCAAAAACACCACGCCCATGAACACGACGATGGCCGTGAGCACCACCTCGACCACCTTGTACGAGCCGATCCACATGGCCGCGAACGCCAGAATGCCCAGCACGATGACGATGGGGATCATCGGCGCATCGGGCACGACAGCCTGGATCCCCAAGATACCGCCCGTGATGTTGCCCGTCTCGTAAGCGATGTTGCCCACGAAGATGGCGATGATAACAATCACGATCGCAATCCACATAAGCGTTTTGTTGGGAATACGATCGCGGATGTTTTCACCCAGCCCCTTGCCCGAGACGATGCCAACGCGCGAGGCCATCTCCTGGAAGATGATGGTGGCCACGGTGGCGAACAGCAGCGCCCACAGCATGGTGTAGCCGTAGCTTGCGCCCGAGACCGTGCACGTGGTGACGGTGCCGGGACCGATGAACCCTGCAGCCACAAGCGCGCCGGGACCGACGTTCTTGAACTTCCGCACCAGCGTAGAGCCCATACCCTCTCCTTTCTCTCGAATCTCGCTTTCCGAAATCTCTGCGCTGCGCCCTGCGGATGCCGGACTGCGTCTTACCCACTCTTACCCACGTCGCCATCCATGCGGAAGCGCGTCTGCAGAAGACTGCTTCACTTTAGCAGAACAAAGCCTCCGCACGCACGCATGCAACGGCGGGATGCCTCTTCCACCCGGCAAAGCACGCACTCGCGCTCTGTCGGCCTTCTCTCCCTTCTCGCACGGCAAAGCGCACCTTGCCAACCACCATCTCTCCGAAAATCGCGTCCCTAAGGAATAGCTTCGACAACGCGAAAACCACCCAGATGGCGACAAATTACCGAAATCGGAAGATGTTGCAGCCTTGCCCCCCGACGATAAAAAGGAAATGCCTGGTCGCCAACGACGAGAAACTCTCAGAAAGCCTGCCCGCGCCCCTTTGCTTTCCGATTTCGGTGATTGCTCGCCATCCAGACGGCAGACAGCACTCCCCCGTCAAACCATCATTGACGCAGACCGGGCCGAGCCGCCGCGCGAGGCTTTGCAAGCGCAGGTTGGTCACAAAACGCGCCCTGTGGCACTCCGGGCGGCCGGTTCGGCGCTTTGGCGGACCACGCAATTCTCGCGATCTGGGGTTTCTCCAGATGCGGAGTGCACGGAGGGCGCGAAACCGGCCCTGCGCGTGCCACAGGGTGCGTTTTGTGACCAACCTGCGAGTGGGTCCCGGCCTCCGCTCTCGACCTTTCTCGCCTTCGCCCCCATGAACGAGAAAAGGCCTGATTCGCATCAAGCCCCTCCTCGTTCAAACTTATTCACTCAAGCTCGCTCCACCCGGATTCGTTCCACCGAAGAAGCTTTTGCTGCAGCCTCTTTCCGACCAAACGCCGAGCGCGCCTCCGCCTTGCTTCTACGGCAGCATGCCGGCGGCGAAAAACGCTATGCGGGCGAGCACCACGCCCACCGTGGCCAGCACGCATACCGCAATGCCGCCCGCGCTGACGGGCAGCTTGCCCGTGCGCGCCGCCGCAGCCGCAACGCTGGCCCCAACCGGGCCTGCGATACCGGCGGCCACCAACAGCCCCGTCGCATCCAGGCCAATGCGCGCCAGATGCAGCCCGAACGCGCACAGCACGGTTGCGAACGCCACGCCGGCGGCCACGTTCGCCGCGGCCAGATGGCCGTCGCGCAGCGCCTTTCCGTCCAGCAAGGCGCACAGGCCCGCCCCCAGCGCAAGATCGCCCAGCACGAACAGCGGGATGGTGGCGGCGCCGTTCCACGCCGGCAGGCCCAGGCTCTTGCAGTACGCCAGGCCCGTGACCGCCATCAGTCCCAGCGCCACCAGCCCGCCAACCCAGCGCACCGGCCGCGCCACCGCGCCCTTTCTCCACGCCAGCACCAGATCGACCAGGATGACCGCTCCGAAAGCGATGGACCAGTACGCCTCCTGCGCGATCATGGAGCCGGGGTTGGACATGCCGTTCAGAAACCGCAGGGGCTGCCCCAGGTGCGCGAGCGTGCCGCACAGGCCCACGCCCAGAAGCACCAGGCACACGAGAGGAAACAGCCACGGCCGCGCAAGCGCGTCGGATGCGGCATTCGCAGGGATCCCGGCAGCCTCGCCGCCCGAACCTGCGGCGGCCCCACCGTGGGCAGCAGACCCGCCGCCCACGCGGGCGTTCCCGCACACGGCATCAATCGCGTACGCGCCAGCCGCCAAACCGGCGAACGTGGTGAACGCGAGCAAGGGAAGCAATTCGGCGAACATCGTTCAACCCCCTCTTTCTAAATATAGTAGACCGACGGATGCGTGCCGGCTTCCGGAAGGTAGGGTTTGGCATGCCCCTCCTGCAGAAGCTTGCTCGCCTCGCTCTCCGGATCGTTCAGGTCTCCGAACACCCGCGCGTTGGCCGGGCACGAGGCCACGCAGTACGGCTCCGCGCCCTGCGCCACGCGCTCGGCGCAGAAGGTGCATTTGCTCATCACGCGGTCCACGTCGTTCATGGACGGCGCGCCGTACGGGCACACCCAGCCGCAGTACCCGCAGGCTATGCACACGTCCTCGTTCACCGACACGATGCCCGTCTCCGGGTCCTTGTGCATGGCGCCGGTGGGACAGTTGCTCGCGCATGCTGGGTTGTCGCAGTGGTTGCACAGCAGCGGGCGAAACGCCACCACCGTGCGCGGGAACGTGCCTGTAGCCTGGTACAGCACCTCGCCGTCCAAGCTCTCCAGGTGGTTCCAGTGCGCGCCGCCGGGAACCTCGTTGGATATCTTGCAGCTGACGGTGCAGGTCTGGCAGCCCACGCAGTGCTGGGTGTCTATCACCATGCCGTAGCGTTTCTGGGTCATGATCTCCTCCTTCACGCCTTCTCAACCTCGACGAGCACGTCGTAGAAGGCGGTGTTCGTCATGCTGTAGGCTTCCTCGGCATCGCAGATGGTGTGGTGAGTGAGGTTTTGATAGCAGCCTTCGATGAAGTGGTCGGGCGTCCAGCCGCTCTGCGTGGCCACCGTGCCCGGGATGATGCCCTCGGTCAGAAACACGCGGATCTTCATGTCGCCCCGGTCGTTGCGCACGCGCACCACGTCGCCGTGCGCGATGCCGCGCGGCTCGGCGTCCGCGGGGTTCATCTGCAGCAGCGGCTCGTCCTGCACCACTTCGAGCGCAGGGTTCAAAATGTGCTGCGTGTGGACGTTGAGCCGGTCGTGGTACTGAATGTAGACAAGCGGGTACTTCTGCGCCAACTCGCCCTCGCGCGGGTCCTCGCACGGCGGCAGCCAGGTGGGAACTTCCTCGCCGAACTCCACCATGCTTTCCGTGTAGAACTCGAACTTGCCGGTGTCGGTGGAGTAGCCGGTGCCGTTCTCGTACACGATGGCCGAATCGAAGATACCGTCGGAACGGCCGTAGATGCCCTGCTCAACCACGTCGCGATCCCAGTCGAAGCCATCCCACGCCGGGTGCGCGGTGCTCACGAACTGGCGCAGCCATTCCTCGTCGGTCTTGTCCCAGTACCGCTCCACGCCGGTCTTCTTCGCAAGCAGCGTCATGATCTCGGTGTCGGACTTGCTCTCGCCCATCGGCTCGATGGCCGGCTGGTTGAACATCGCCCAGGGGCTGCGGTCGATGAGGTCCCAGTGCTCCCAGTACGTGCTGGCGGGCAGCACGATGTCGGAGTACTTGGCCGTCCACGTCCACCACGGGTCCGCCGTCACGATGAAGTCGATGGCCGGGATCACCTCGTTGATAATGCGGTTGGAATCGGGGCTCATGTTGATGAAGTTCGAGTTGGCTATCCACAGAAAGTCGATGGGCACCGGATCGTGGTCAACGGCCGCCGAGTACACCTTGGACGACGGCACGAGGTTGGCCTTCTTGCCCGTGCTCGACCAGTCCTCGTAGTTGTACACAGAACCGGTGTAGCCGGCCACCGGCTTGTTCGTGGCCGTGCCGCCCGCATGCGACGCGCCGCCGCCCAAAACGCCTATGTAGCCGGCCACCATGGCAAGCGTGGCCACGGTGCGGAACGGCGAATACGAGTGGTACACGCGCTGCATGCCCTGCCCCATGCGGATGCCGGCGGGCTGCGCCTCGATGTACTCGCGGGCCAGGCGCTCGACCACGGCGGGGTCGATGCCGCAGATCTCGCCGGTGCGCTCCAGCGTGTAGGGTTTGCACGCGTCCACCAGATGGTCGAACGCGGTGCGGCACGCCACGCCGTCCACCGTGAACGCTCCCGAAAGCGCAGGCTTCACGCCACCGGCCTTGATGGTGGCCGCGTCGGGAGCAGACACCGCCGCGCCTGTCAGCTCGTCCCAGATCACGTACGTGCCGGCGCCTTCGCCCGCCGCGCCCTGGGCCGCCGGCACGGTGCCGATGGAACCCGCGTCGGCCTTTTGACCGCCCGCAGCCGACGCCACCACCGCGCCGTCGGCCATGCGCAGGTAGGTGCCGTCGTCCTCGCGGATGAGGTAGGGAGCCACCGACTCCTCCGCCAGCTTGTCCTTGGCGTGCAGGTCGTTGTCGATGATCCAGTTCATCATGCCAAGCGCAAGCGCGGGGTCGGTCTGCGGGTTGATGGGAATCCACTCGTCGGCCATGGACGCCGTGGAGCACTGGCGCGGGTCGATGACGATGATCTTGCAGCCGTTCTTGCGCGCGGCCACGTAGTCGCGCAGCTCAGAGGTGTGCGTGTCGGCCACGTTGCGGCCCCACACCAAAAGCAGGTTCGAGTTCATGTAGTCGCGCGAGTCGTGCGCGCCGCGATGCGTGCCGAACACCATGGTCATGCCCATGGACGCGCCGTGGTCGCCCATGATGCCCTCGATGTCCCAGGTGGTGGCGCCCACGCAGGCCGCGTAGCGCGTGGGAGCCTCCCACGACATCTTGCCCAAATCGCCCGTGAACGAGTAGAACGACGCCGCCTTGGGATCCTTCTCCAGCACGGCGTTGAGCTTCTCGGCTATCTCGTCAATGGCTTCGTCCCAGGTGATGCGCTCGAACTCGCCCGATCCGCGCTCGCCGGTGCGGCGCATGGGGTACATGACGCGCGCGTTTTCGTCCTGCAGACGCTGGATGTAGCTCATGGAGCGCAGGCAGGCGTTGGCGTAGCCCGGGCGCCCCGGCATGTCGCCCGGCTCCACGCGAACCAGCCTGCCGTCGCGCACCGTGCCGCGCAGGTGGCAGCGCGACGTGCAGTTCACCGTGCACACCGCGTGCACGGCCTTCTCGCCGGCAGCCGCCGGAACCTCGTCGGCTGCCGCTGCAGGCGCGCCCGCAGCCTGCGCGCCGAAGCCCATCGCGGACGCGACGGTGATGGCCCCGACGCCCTTGATGAACGTGCGACGCGTCAGCTTGCCGTCGCGCATGAAGTACTCGGGTTCGCATGCGGCGGCATGCGCCTCGGTCGTCTCCATCCCATCCCCCTCTTCCTCGTCTTCCTCATCCTGCGCCCCCGGCGCGGGGACGCCCGCAACGATACGCCGGCCGCGCCGCGCGCTCCACACACGGCGGTGGGGTCGGCACACGGTTGGGCCGCGCGCCCAAACAACGGCCCGGCCCACAACATTGTGGGGCTGGCACAGGCTTGGCTGGACGAACGGCCGCGCAACCCCGTATCATCGCGTGCGCGGGAAGGGGGACGCATGGGACTCGGCGAAACGGGAGGCGCGGCGCGCTGCGGCCAAGCGGCGAAGTCGCCGAACGTCGCGACCGCGCTGGTCGCCATCGCCGCTTTCCTGCTGTTCGGACTCAACAACACCGTGACGATCGCGCTGCCCTCCCACCTTATGGCGCTTGGCACGGGACCCTTCGTCGCCGGACTCCAGAACAGCCTGTTCGTGCTCGTCGCCGTGTTGCTGAGGGTCCTTTTGGAACGAACGGTCGCGCGCAGGGGAAGCCGGCTTTCCCTGATGGTGGGGGCGATCGGCTACACCGCGCCCTGCCTGCTGCTCGCCGGATGCGCCGAGCCGCAGGGGATCGTCGCGCTGCGGATTGCACAGGCGATCGGCCTGGCGCTGTTCCAGCCCGGCGTCGCGCAGTACCTTGCGGCAATCTCCCCCGCCTCCTCGCTGGGACGGCGGCTGGGCATCGTGCGGTTCGCCACAACCGCCTCCCTCATGGCGGGTCCGGCAATCCTGCTCCCCATCATCAACCTGCATGGGTACCAAGCGTTCTTCGGAGCACTCGCGCTCGCAGGCGCGTGCGGAACCGTTGCAGCCTGCGCCCTGCCGAAAGACCCGACCGGCAAAACCGCACCCCGGCGGCTTCGGGCCGCCGATCAGACGCTCCCCCGCCGGCAAACGGCCCTTTTGTTCGCATGCCCGCTGCTTTTGGCCTCGGGATACAGCGTCATCATGAACTTCGGACACACGCTGGCCGGCCAGCGCCTCGCGGAAAGCGCGGACGGGCTGCTGTTCGCGTGCCTGAGCGCGGGCGGGCTTGCGGGCAGCGTCGCAGCCGGCTGGGCGACCGACGCATGCGGCGCCAAGCGCTCGACAGCGGGCGCCATGGCCTTAAGCGGGGCGGGCCTGCTGCTCATGGCGGTTGGGGGGAAGCCCGCCTCCGTGCTCGCGGGGGCCCTTCTGAGCGGAGCCGGCTACTTCGGCGCCACCGCCACGCTGGTCGCAGCGGCGGGGCTGCTGTCAAGCGGCAACGCAAACGCGCTTCTGGCCCGACAGCAGAGCGCGCTGGACTTGGGCATGATATGCGGCGGGTTTGCGGCCGGCGCCCTGCTGCAGGGGGACGTTCCCCTTTCCGCAACGTTTTTGGCCGCCTCGGTCGCCTCCGGAGCGGCTTTGGGGGCCTGGAGTATGATGTATCCGGGCCAAGAGGAGAGAGACTAAGGGGGAACCATGGAGGCGATCAGCCTGTTCGTGCAGCCAAAGCCGTTGCTCAGCCAAGCCGTGGAGCGCGCAGTGGCCGACGGCGTCCTGAAAGCCCGAAGCCTTGCGCTCAGCCCGAAAGACTACCTGTTTCGCGAAGGCGACGACATGCGCAGCACCTTCTACCTCACGCGCGGCCTCGTGCGCCTCTACAGCGACACGCCCGACGGCTACGTCAAAACGGTGTTCTTTCACAAGGCGGGCACCCTCATCGGGTTCCAGGGATTCCGGCCCGAGATCGACCGCAAGCCGTCCATCCTCAACGCGAAGGCCACCACGAAGGTGGAGGCGCTCGCCATAGACGCCAAGGATTTCGGCTCCTACCTCAAAGCGAACGGCGACATCTGCTACGCCATGGCGCAGTACCTGTTCGAGATGATGTCGCTGCAAACGCGCGAAGCGGTGAACGCCTCGGTCTATCCCGTGCTGCAGCGGTTCTCGGCGCTGCTGCTCACGCTGGCGCGCGAGTTCGGCTCGGCGCAGGCGCCGGCCATCGTTCCGTTCAGCAACGAGGAGCTGGCCGAGATGCTGGGCGTGCACGTGAACTCCATCACGAACTCCGTGGTGGCGTTGCGCAACGCCGAGTGCGCCGAACGCCAACGCGGCGCGCTCGTCATCACCGATTTCAGAAAGCTCAAGAGCATCGCGGAGAACCTTATCGCATCGTGAGCGAAAGCGGCTCCGGCAGCCGACCTCCTCCAACCGCCAAGACCGCTCGGTCCTTTCGGGACCGCGTTACGACATCTTCCAGAAATCCTGGGCGAGCGCTTGCCGATTCGGCTGGCCGGTCTTCTGCAGGATGTTGTGCACGTGAACCTTCACAGTGCTGAGCGCAAGGTGCATCGACGAGGCGATGTTCTGATTGTCGTAGCCCATGAGCACGTAACGCAGCACCTCCTGCTCGCGCGCGGAAAGCTGATGGCGGCTTCCGTAGAGCTGCAGGTTGTCGTCGATGCGCGTCTCCTGGCGGTCGCCCCTTTTCATGGGAGGACGCTCGAAGCGAAGGGCGAGCACGCGAAACGCGTCCCGGCACGCCAGGAACGCGCAGCACAGCATAAGGACGTTCTCCGAGATGTTCCGTTCGGGAGCGAACGCCCGAAGGCCGAATAGGATGGGGTCGGACAGCAAAAACACAAGCGCGTCCTCCACGACGATGCTCGCCCCCAGCACCCACATGACGGCGTAGGGCAGCGCATGGCGGCGCAGGCGGGCACGTTCGGCCTCGTCTTTCAGCGTAAGGTAGTGGAACAGGGCGAACAGCAGCATCCAGAACAGGTACAGTTCGCGCGGCAGGTAGAACAGGAAGCTTTGCACGCCGCTTTCGGGGAGCAGGAGCATGCCGAGGCTCGCCGCCGCGAACGCCACTGCGGGGGCAACCCTTAAAACCTTGCCGGATCTTCCCAGGTAGTCGCACACGAGCAACCAAAACGAGGTGAGGAACCCGCACCCCACCGCAATCATCACCAGCGACACCACGAACGAGTACGCCTCGCCGCCCGAGAAGAAGTCACGCTGGAACACCCAGGTCACATCGAAAAAGTAGAATATGAACGCGGCAAAGGCGTACTTGAGCGTGCTCTTGCGGGACACCAGGTAGGCCGAAAGGCACACCGCGGCGGTCAGGATGACGGCCAGCAGCACAAGAAGCGTGTAGTGGAAAAGCGCGAAACTCACGGCCGGACATCCTCTCTGTCGCAGGTACGCCTTCCATTATCCAATCGCCCATAATACACGAAAAACCTGCGAACGACCCGTCTCTTTTGCCGAGTTTCGTCACTTTGTCCCGAAAGCTCAACGTAAAAACAACAAGCCCTCTACCAGGTGTTTATCAAGGGTGTAGAACCCCTCCTTCGCTGCTAAACTTCAACTGTCCCCCGGTAAACCCCGTTTACATCTTTCCTTTGCCCCGCAAAGGGAGCAAGGTGATAAGCATCGCGGCGCGGAAATCGCCGCCGCAGCCGCGGACTTGGCGAAGGAGGCCTCTGGCATCTAGCAAAGAGGCGCAAAGGCCCCGGGCGACCGGGGCACGACGAAAGAAGGAGGGTCGCATGGCTGGAGTGAACGTCAAGAGCGAGATCAAGCCCTTGAAGAAAGTCCTGCTGCACCGCCCGGGAAAAGAGCTTCTGAACCTGACGCCGAACACGCTTGAAGAGCTGCTGTTCGACGACATCCCGTTTTTGAAGGTCGCCCAGGAAGAGCACGACGCCTTCGCGCAGGCGCTGCGCGACAACGGCGTGGAGGTGTTCTATCTTGAGGACCTGATGGCCGAAGTGCTGGAGAACGACCCCGCGCTGCGGAGCAAGTTCCTCAAGCAGTGGATCGAAGAGGCCGGCATCCGCACCGAGCGCTACCAGAAGATCATCTTCGACTACATGCAGACGAACTACCCCGATGCCAAGGACTTCGTCCTGAAGACGATGGAGGGCATCAACCTGGCCGAGCTTCACACCGACAAGTCGAACTCGCTCGTGGACCTGGTGAGCGAATCCTCCAAGATGGTCATCAAGCCCATGCCGAACCTCTACTTCACCCGCGACCCGTTCGCGATGATCGGCAACGGCGTGTCCATCAACCGCATGTACTCGGTCACGCGCAACCGCGAGACCATCTACGGCGAGTACATCTTCACGCATCACCCCATGCTCAAGGGCACCCCGCAGTACTACAGCCGCTACAGCGCCTTCCACATCGAGGGCGGCGACATCCTCAACATCAACGACCACGTCCTGGCCATCGGCATCTCCCAGCGCACCGAGCCCGACGCCATCGACGAGATCGCCCACAACATCTTCAACGACAAGACGTCCCCCGTGGACACCATCCTGGCGTTCAACATCCCCAACAGCCGCGCGTTCATGCATCTGGACACCGTGTTCACGCAGATCGACGTGGACAAGTTCACCATCCATCCCGGCATCATGGGCCCGCTCACCGTGTTCGAGATCACCCCCGAGGGCGCAGGCATCAAGGTCAAGGAGATGAACGACACTCTGGAGAACATCCTTGAGAAGTACGTCGGATGCCCGGTGGAGCTTATCCCCTGCGGCGGCGGCGACCGCATCGCGGCCGAGCGCGAGCAGTGGAACGACGGCTCCAACACGCTGTGCATCGCCCCGGGCAAGATCGTGGTGTACGAGCGCAACGACGTGACGAACGCGGTGCTGGCGGAGAAGGGCCTCGAATTGGTCGTGGTCCCCTCGGCCGAGCTTTCCCGCGGTCGTGGCGGCCCGCGCTGCATGAGCATGCCCATCTGGCGCGAGGACTAGCCCCTGCCTGCTGATCGGCCGGACCCGGCGGCCGGCCGATCAGCCTCCGCCGCAAAAGCGCGACGCGCTTTTGCGGCGGAGGCTGGCACCGTCTCTTTCGAGATGGGCCCGTCTTGCTTGACACGTGCCTGCACGCACCGATCCGGTTAGTTTTGGCGAACGAGAGCCGGAAGACGGGTTTGCAGGTAATACCGGAGCCCCTGTAGCCCCGGCAGCCCGAACCCCGATGAGGCTGCAGGAGCTATAGGGGCATTTTGCGCGCCTGCCCGGCGCGGCCATGCGACCCATGCAGGCGGAGGGCGCGCAGGCCCCCTCCGCCTTTCCATCCTCCCTCGCACACGACAAGGGCCCCTTTCGGGGCCCTTGGGTTGGGCAGAGCGCTCCTCGACGCTACTTGCGCGAGGAGGGAGCCTTGGTCTGATCCTTGTCGCCGGCGTTCACGGCAAAGCGACCGCCGTGGTTGAACCCGGTGTTGATGACGCCTTGGGTGTTGCCTGTGACGAACCTGGCCTTGTTGAGGGTGGCGACCTCCTTCTTCAAGTCCTCCACCAGCTTCACGGCAAGCTGCATGGAGAAGTCGGCGCGCGCCACCACGCGCTGGATGACCGTGTCCTGCATGTTAGCGGGCATGGGATAGGCGGGCACCAGCCAACCGTTCATGCGCAGACGGTCGGAAAGGTCGTAAAGCGTCCAGGGCACGTCCGCATCGTCTTTGAGACCCCAGCACACGATGGGAATGTGGTCGGCGTCTTCGTAGAGCACGAACAGGCCCATCTCCTCAAGCTCGGCGGCCAGGTAGCGCGCCACGTCCAGCGTGCGCTCGTGAATCTCCTTGAAACCCGCAAAGCCGTTGCGCATGAGCACGTAGTACTGTCCCACGATCTGCGAGGCGCTGCGCGAGAAGTTGATGGCCATGGTGGCCTCCTCGCCGCCCAGGTAGCTCACCCAGAAGATGAGGTCGTTGGGCAGGGCCTCCTTGCCGCGCCACAGCACCCATCCGATGCCGGGGTACACCAGGCCGTACTTGTGGCCCGACGCATTGATGGACCACACGTTCTTCAACTTGAAGTCCCACAGCAGATCAGGTTCCACGAACGGGGCCACCATCGCGCCCGACGCGCCGTCCACGTGAATGCGGATGGGCAGCTTGGGATGCTTCTCGTTGTACGCCTCCACCAGCTCATCGAGCTTTGCCACGTCGTCGTACTTGCCGGTGTAGGTGATGCCCAGGATGGCCGTGATGCCGATGGTGTGGTCGTCCACGTAGTCCATGACCGTGTCCATGTTGAGCGACAGGTGGTCCGCGTCAAGCGGCACCAGGCGCATCTCAATGTCCCAGTAGCGGCAGAACTTCTCCCAGCACACCTGGTAGCCGGACGAGATCACCAGGTTGGGGCGCTGCGCCGTGTAGATGTCGATGCCCGCGTCCTTGGCCAGCTGCTTCCAGCGGAAGAGCATCCCCAGGCCGCCCAGCATGCACGCCTCGGACGAGCCGACGGTGGACGTGCCCATGGGCTGCTCGTCGGGGTTCGCGTGCCACAGGTCGCCGAGCATGGCCACGCAGCGGTTCTCCAGATCGGCCGTCATGGGGTACTCGTCCTTGTCGATGGCGTTCTTCTCCATGACCTCGGCCATGATCTTGGTGGCCATGGGTTCCATGTAGGTTTGGCAGAACGTGGTGAGGTTCTGCGTGGCGTTGCCCTCGATGGACAGGTACTCCCTGATCATCTCGTAGGCCACGCGCGGCTCCACGGGCTGGTCGTTCATCTTGAGGCGCGGCATCTGCGCGTCGGACGCCTCCGTTCCGAAGATGGGTGTGAGGTACTTTGTCTTCTCGTCCATGTGATCGAGGATAGTGCTCGTAGGTTCGTGCTTCTGCATGAGAAACCTCCTGTTTCGTCAACGTTGATTGAAGCTTTTTCGCACGTTCGCCGTCAGGCCTTGCCGTCGGGACGGCGGCTTGCGTCCCGGCCGTCCGCATCGCCGGGCGACGCGGCCTTCGGCGCCGAGTGCGCCCAACGATGCCGCAGCCCGTAGATGAAAAACGGGATGGCGACGGAAACCGCGAACGCCACCAGCAGCGTGGCTTGGTACACCTGGTTCGCCTGCGCCGTGAGGTTGGACGAGGGGAAAAACGATATGACAAGCGTCGCCACGGTCATAACAAGGCCCACCCCGGCCACCGCAGCCTTCACGGGCGTGCCGCCGGGCAGCTGGAACGAGCGGCGCAGGCTCTTCTTCTTGAACACCAGGTAGAAGTACCCCAAGAAGAACAGCACGTAACCCACCAGGTAGATGACCACGGTCAGCCCGATGGCCGTCAGATACCCCACCGACGAGCTTGAACCGCCCGACAGCGCGATGGACCCGCACAGCACCGCGTCCCACACCGTCACGATGGCGGCCTGGATGACCACGGTCTTCACGCTCACGCCGTGCTTGTTCACCTTCTTGAACGACGGCGGCAAAATGCCGTCGTGCGCCGTGTCGAGCAGCGCGCGTGACGGACCCACGATCCAAGCGGATATCTCCGCCAGCACGCCCAGGGCCAACAGCAGCGCCACGGCGAACACGACCCAGCTCATGGAGGGGCCTATGTGCTGGATGAAGATGGCGCGGAACGCCTCTATGACGCCGAACGACAGGTTGCCGTCCAGCACGCTTGCCGGCAGCGTGGTTGCCACGGCCAAGCCGCCCAGCGCGTCCAACGCGATGGTCAGCAGGGCCAGCACGATCATGGCCAGCGGGTAGTTGCGGTTGGGGTTCTTCAGCTCGTTCACGTGCGACGCGGACGCCTCGACGCCCATGTACGCCAGAATGAACGAGGCGAAGATCACCAGCGTGTCCACCTTGGAGAAATCGGGTACGAACGTGGCCGCGTCCATGGTGATCTGGCTCGCGCCGCCCGTTGCGAAGTAATACACCAAACCCACCAGCAGCACCGCCACCGGCACGAGGATGCCGCCCACGAAACCCACCTTGGAGATGCGCGCCGTGAACTTCGTGCCGCCCAGCTGCGTGAGCGTGAGCAGCCACACGATGGCCGCCACGCCGAAGAACATGACCAGCGGATCCTTGTAGAGCGCATCCCACCCCACCACGTAGGCGAAGGCCGCCAGGATGAAGAACGCCATGGTCACAAACCCCACGGTGATCTGGAACCATTGGAAGAACAGCGCCGCGAAGCCCCAGCGCCGCCCCAAGGTGTTGCCCACCCAGGCGAAGATGCCGCCCGACTCCCAGCCTTCGACCGTTGCCATCTCGGCCGCGCACATCGCGACGGGGAGGAACCACAGAAGCCCTCCAACGATCAAGAAGAATACCAGTTGAAACCCTGACGAGGCGAACGACGGATACTCGTAGACCGTCATCACCATGGACGCCGTGATGGCGAAGAATCCGAAGAACGTCAGCGTCCGTTTGAACGCAGGCCGACCGGCCTTGCCCACAGGACCCGGATCGCCCTGCGGCGCAGCCGCCTGCCGAGAGGACTCGCCCATGCTTGTGCTCCTTTCCCTGGACCGCATGCGCGAGGTCCCCGACGGGGACGCTTCCGCGCGAAAACGTTTGATCTCAACGTTCTACCAGAGGAAAGAGCTTGAAACGCAGCGACGGGAGGGTCTTTGCCCTCCCGTCGCCGAAACGTTGGCCGCCGCTTGCTAGCCTGCGGCCTTCGCGTAAACTTCCAGCGCGTCGCCAAGAAGCGAGCTTGCGAAGTCGTGCACGTTGTACCCTTCGGAAATGGCGGCCACCGCAGCGCCGTCGACGACGACGCCCACCATGCGCGCCGGCATGGCGATGCCAGCGCGGGAAAGGATGCGCTCCACGGCCGCATCAAGGGCCACACGGCCTTTCTGGTACGCCTCCGTGACCACATCGGACTCGGCTGCGGCTATCAGCTGGGCGTAATGAGCCGAAGGAACCACGCTCTCGTCGGGCAGGCACGCGCTGATGAGAAGGGCCACCACCTGCTTGCGGCACTCCTCGGGCTCCATGCCCTCCGCCGCCGACGCCGCCTTCTCGGCGCGCTCGGCCCACAGCTGGATGTTGTAGCGGCCCGCCTCGTGAAGAAGCTGCGTCACGGAATCGAAGTAGTACCCCACCGACGACGAAGCCGCCCCCGCCCATTTCGCCACCTTGCGGTACGTGACGGCCTTCGGCCCTTGCTCGCGCAGAAGCGCCGCCGCCGCGAGCACCAGCGAGGTGCGCGTGATCTGCGCTTTCAGCGATTTAGGCGTTTGCGTTGCGTCGCTCATGCAACCTCACCGCTTCCTTTCGGCATCGCATCCCCAAACCTGAGCACCAGCCAAAGCACGATGCTTTGCGAAAACGGCGACGCCACCGCAGCCCGCACCAGGCGCGCCGCGGCGACGTCGCGTCGAAGAACGTTCCTGAAACGCCGTTACACCTCGGTCAGATCCTTCCCTGTGTGCTCGTGCGACAAGATCATGGCAACCAGCGCGATAACCGCGATGAACACCATGTAGAACGCCGGAGCAATGTTGTTGCCGGTTGCGCTGATCAGCCAGAACGAAATGTAGGAGGCCGACCCGCCGAAGATGGCGTTGGCCAGGTTGAAGCTGAGCGCGAACCCGGAGTAGCGAACATCGGTGGGGAACGTCTCGTTCAGATAGCTGGCCAGCGTGCCGTCGTTGATGGTGAGCATCAGGCACATGACAAGCTCCACCGCCAAGATGATGACGAAGTTCATGGTGCTCAGCAGCATGAACGCCGGAATGGTGAGCACGATGAAGCCCACGCAGGCGCCGATGAGCATCTTCTTGCGTCCGAAGCGGTCGGAGACGCGCCCGGACAGGAAGATGAAGGCGATGTAGACCACCAGCACGATGTTCGTGATGATGGACGCCAACGCGGGATCGTAGTTGAGCGTCGTCTCAAGGTAGTTCGGCAGGTACGTGAGCACCGCGTAGAAGCCGACCGCGTTCAAAACGCACGCGCCGAACGAGATGATGAGCTTCTTGAGATGCTTTTTGAACAGGGTGCGGATGGGCTTGTCCTCGCCCTTGAGGCCCTTGGCCTTCAGATCGTCCTGCATCTGCTCGTACACCGGTGAGTCCTCAAGATGCTCGCGGATGTAGTGCGTGATGTAGCCCAGCGGACCGGCCAGCCAAAACGGAATGCGCCAGCCCCACTCCACCACGAACTGGGAGTCGGCGCCCCAGATGTTGAACATGGCCGAAGCGAACAACGAACCCACCAGCAAGCCCGCCGCCGTGGAGGCCGGCACCATCGAGCAGTAGAAGCCGCGATGGTTCGTGGGCGCGTACTCGGCGATGAACGTGGCGGCGCCGGCGTACTCGCCCGCCGCGGAGAAGCTCTGCACCATGCGCAGCAGCAACAGCAGCAGCGGAGCGCCCACGCCGATCATGGCGTAGCTGGGCAGGCAGCCGATCAGGAACGTGGCGCCGGACATGAGCAGGATGGAAATGGACAACGCCCACTTGCGACCCTTCTTGTCGCCCATGTTGCCCCAGAACAGCGCGCCGATAGGGCGCACCAAAAACGAAAGCGCGAACACGCCGAACGTCGACATGACCGCCACCGTGCGGTCCTCGCTCGGGAAGAACACCAAAGCGATGACCGTGGCAAGGTAGGAATAGCTCGCGTAGTCGAACCACTCGATGAAGTTCCCCAAGAAAGAGGAGCCGACAACCTTCTTCAGAGTTTTGTGCTTCTCTTCCTCGGTGTACTCTCTTCGACTGTGGTTCATAGTAGTTTCAGCACTCATGATAATCCCCTAAGAATGTTGCGGTCTCGTTGAAGACGTCGACGGGTTCGTCTTCTAACCGCAGGCCTGGCATTCTTCCCATGTACAGCCCCTATCAATCCGTCGGAACGAAGCAGTACCGCCTAAACAGTACCGCAAAACGCCTGCCTGATCTTCCTTTTATTATACCGGAAAACCAAACTGTTACTTTTAGAGCCTTTGACGCCGCGTTGGCCGCAGCGCGACAGGGTCTTCGAAATGGCAAGAACGCGCGGAGCCCGCTTTTGGCGCAAGCGGGCTCCGTCGAATTCGAAAACTCGCGGGCCGCCGTTTTCAGGCGCGCCCGCCGTCAAGACGAGGCCCGAGCCTTCCGAGCTCGCAGCGGCATCAGTAGTCCTCGAGCAGATCCACCTGCGCGCGGCTGGCCCGCTGGATGAAGGCCCGCTTGGCCTTCGGGCCGCCCTCGGCCAGTTTGCGCAGGATGACGCGCTTGAGGCGCGGGTAGTCGTTCACGCCGTACCAGGCGAACGCCGTGCCGCCCGTGTACGCCTCCACGATGCTGTGCACCGGCGCGTTCGCGTCGCGCTTGGCGTCGAGCGCCAGGTACTCTTGGATCTCGTCGGCGCAGATCTCGCGGATGACCTCGGGGCTGATGTCCAAGTCGCGGCCGAGCTGCTTGAGCTGGCGCTCCACCTCGGCGTCGTCGGCGTGCGGGAAGTACGTCACGTCGTACGTCACCGCCTCAAGCCCGGACTTCTTCGCAAAGCGCAAAAGCACGTCGAGCGACAGCATCTGCACATGCTCCTCCGTGCGCTCGGCGATATCGAGCTCGGCCGGGAAGCCCTCCAGGCCCTTCGCCTCGAACGCGGCCCGCAGCTCCTCCTCCGTTTTCGCGGCCTCGAACACAACCTCGGTCGCGATGGTTGTCAGGTTGTTCGTCACCTTCATGCGTGGCACCTTCCTCTCAAGAGCGGGGAGGCCGGATCCTTTGGTCCCGGATCGGCCGCCCCTCGCTTACGGAGGGCCCGCCGCGCGGCGCGCAGGCCCTCCGCCCATGCCGTGGGCAGCGCTACCGGCCGAGATCTTCCTTCTCCGCCTCCGCATCCAAGCGGGCGGCCAGGTTCTCCGCGATCTCGTCCCTCTGCTTCTGCTTGCGGCCGGCGATCATGCCCTTGATGGACGGAACCGCGCCGCCGCCGATGATGAGGAGGCCGCCCAAGATGGTGTTGATCGTCAGCGCCTCGCCGAACACGACCAAGCCCACGAAGATGGCGACGGGCACCTCCCAATACGCGATGGTGCCGTAGTCGGCCGCCGGCAGGTTGCGGCCGGCCACAAGCAGAAAGCCCAAGGCCAGCGGGCCGCACACAAGCCACAGCAGCACAGCGCCCACCCAGTTGAACGGCGTGAACTCAACCGACGTGATCCAGTTCTCAGCGCCGGCGGCAACGCCGTAGATGTTCATGAGCAAGGTGATGGCAATGGAGCCTATGACGGCGAAGATGAAGTTCCACACGCCGCGGGCCACGGTGTCGGCGTCCTTGCGATAGCCGTTGAAGAACATGGAGGCGCCGTAGAACACGCCGGAGAGCAGGCCGAAGATGTCGCCGACGCCCTTCTGCGGGAACTCCTCGGTCGAAACCTGCAGGTTGAAGTCGACGAAGAAGCCGTTCTCGCCAAAGCCGATGATGTTGTTGCCGAACAGCATGCCCACAAACACGATGGCCAAGCACGCCCACTGCAAAGCCGACATGGGCTCTTTGCGGAAGATGCGGGCCAGGATAACGCACACCACGGGGCCGATGTAGATGAACAGCACCGCGTTGGCCACGGTGGTCATCAGGGTGGACGTCACGTAGCAGGCCAGCGACATGCCGATCATCAGGCCGCCCAGCGCGATGGCCGGCGTGAGCTTGAGCTTTTTGAACACGTGCACCTTGTGCGTTGCCAGCAGCAAGATGACGAACAAGACGACGCCCGCGCCCATGCGGCCGACGGCCATGAGGGCGCCGATGGAGTCCGATCCGTTCAGGCCGGCGGCGCCGTTGAACATGTCCGTGCGCGTGGCCCAACGAGAGAACAGCGGAACCAGGCCCATGCCGGTGGCGGAGATGAGCATGGCGATGGTGCCCAGGCCGAGCTTCATCTCATACCCGGATCCCTCACCCTTTCCGCCGGTGTTGAGGTCTTTGCTATTGTCTGCCATTGGTCCTCCTTAAACCAGTAGCAATATGTGAAACCCCCTCTACTCCTCCGCAACTCAGGCCCTGAGAGACCGAATAAGGCATGCGACTTACCCCCTATTCGGCCTTGCGCGACCGAATCGCGATTGCGGAAGCGGTAGGTAGGTATGCAAAAAGGGGATCTGGACGTTTTTCCGAAGCCAGATCCCCTTTCTGTTGTGCTAGATGACTCTTGCCTTCGCGGGCAAGAAGGTCAGGCTACGCGACTAGTCGTTCCACATCTCGGGACGGACCAGGGTAGTGTCCTTGATGCGGTTCGGGAAGTAGTCGAGGCACTCGCCCTCGCGGTAAACGTCGGCGGTGGAGCAGTGCAGGCCGCCACCGAAGGCGTAGGCGCCGCGCAGGTCGACCGGGATGACGTTCATGCCGAGCTGGTCCATCTGCTCCTGCTGGTAAACCTCGGAGGCCTCCACGATGACCGTCTTCGGGTCGAGCACCAGGCAGTTCATGGA
>DXCU01000017.1 GCA_019115845.1 Candidatus Rubneribacter avistercoris
TCTGCTCGCAGAGGGTGCACTTCTCCACCACGCCCTCCTCCTCGTTGAGGTAGCGGACGTTGTAGGGGCAGGCCATGGCGCAGAACTGGCAGCCGATGCACTTGGACTTGTCGATCTGGACGGTGCCGTCCGCGAGCTTGTGCGAGGCGCCCGTGGGGCACACCCGCACGCACTCGGGCTCTTCGCAGTGCTGGCACCCTACCGGCAGGAAGTAAAGCTCCACGTCGGGGTTGACGGCTCCCTCGTATTTGGGGTTGGGGCCGATGCGCAGCACCTTGTTCCAGTAGCTTCCCACGGGCACCCCGTTCGCGGCCTTGCAGGCCACCGCGCAGGCGAGGCATCCCGTGCAGCGGTTTAAGTCAGTGACGATTGCGTACTGGGCCATCTCACTCCTCCCTCCCCTCGTATACGGGCAACCACTCTTTCAAGCGCGGGTCGGACGAGTCAGCTATGACGGGGGTGCCATCCTCCCCGCAGGGACAGGGGTTACCAAAGGGAGAGTTCTCCGGCGTGGCCTTGTAGACCTTCACGGGGTAGGCGCGCAGCTGGGAGGAGCCCGTAATATAGTCCTGCGCGTCTTTGTCAACCAGGCAGTTGATACCGCACAGCGTGAAGCCCTTGTCAGCTTGCTTCAACTCGGGGAACCACCACGCATGCTCGCAATTGATCACGCCGGGCTTGATACCATGGGACAGGTCGGCCGTCTGGCGCACCTTCCCGTCCTTCGACTCAATCCACACCCAGTCGCCCTGCTCGATGCCCAATTCCGCGGCGTCCGCGGGGTTGATCTCCATGCGCGGCACCGGCCACTGCTCGCGGCACCAGGGCAGCTGGCGGTGCTCCGAATGGAAGTACACCGGGATGCGCCGGCCCGTGGTCATGTTGAAGGGGTACTCCTCGAACAGCTCCGGCGTGCTCACCGGCGAAAGCGGCGGCTCATCGTAGAACGGCAGCTCGCCTTCGCCCAAGTATGTCTCCATGATGGTGGACCACAGCTCGCACTTCATGGTGGGCGTGCTCATGCCGGGGATGTCTAGCGGAGCGGTGGCGCCGCCGCGCAGGTAGCCCATCTGGTAGCGGCGGTAGGTGCCCCAGCGCTCGGGAAGCGACTCCTTGGCATCCCACCAGCCGTTCTCCTCGAACTCCTTTTCGTATTCTTTCCAGGTCATGCCGGTTGCCTTCACGGTGGCGTCCAGGTAGTTCTCGATGGGCTGGTCCCACGGATCGCCCTTGGCGGGGTCGTAGAACGGCATGCCCAGCTCTTTGTACAGCCCGCAGATGATGTCCGACTCGTGCTTGGTCTCGGCCGGCGGTTCAATGCAGTTCACCATGGCGCCAATGCCGCCCGACGCGCCCTGCGACGTGCGCGGGCATCCGGGAATCTCCAGCCAGTGCTGCGCCGGCATCACGATGTCGGCCATGCCCACGCCGGGGACCTCCCACAGGTCGATGTAGAGCGTGAAGTCCATCTGCTTGAGCGCCTCCCAGGCGTACAGCGAGTTCGACTGGTTCATGAAGTCGCCCGAGCAGCAGATGCAGCCCTTGATGGGGTACGGATCTCCCGTGTTGGCGGCCTTCCAGATGGAGGTGGAGTCGGTCCACTGCGTCCACCAACGCGTAAGCGGGAACTGCTCCGCGCCGCACATGTTCTCGCGCTGCACCCAGTTCGACGGAGGCGTGCCGCCCGACGACGTGGACGGAGCGGGCACCACCGCATTGGAGACGGTGGCCTTAGACGGCGTCTCGCCGCGGTTGCCGCCGGGGGTGTCGTAGTTGTCGGTCATGAAGATGAGGTTGTAGGCGGTGCGGAAGTTCTGCGTCGCGCGGCCCACCTGCTCGGGGGCCAGCTGGATGTTGATGCCGCCGTTGCCGCGGCGCGGGTCGATGCGCGTGGCCCAGGCCAGGCACGCCTCGTGGATGAGGTCGGCGGGAACGTCCGTCAGCTCCTCGGCGCGCTCGAGCGTCATCTCGTCCACGCACTCGTCCCAGTACTTCTGCCACACGGGCTTCGCCTTGACCGTGCGGCCATCCTTGAGCGTGACCTCGAACTCGCCCCACAGCGCCGGGTCGATGTCCACGGGGAAGGGCATGGGATCGGGCACCCAGCCGCCCAGCTCGTACTCCCAGCCGGTGGTGGCCACGTCGTGCTCGGTCTGGCCCTCCCACATGCCGGCGTGCTCGCCCTCCTCGTTGGCGTCGAAGTAGGTCAGGCGATCATGCAGGTTGTCCCACACCATGAACTTCTTGGGATCGCCGCCCTCCACCAGGTCGGACTCCTTCAGCAGGCGCGTGCGCACGTCCATCTGCTTCGACACGTTGAACTTCACGCCGATCCACCCGGTGGGCTCGATGTCCTCGCAGTACAGAAACGGCGCGTTGCTCCAGCGTTTCACCAGCAGGTCGTCGTAGAGCTCCTCCTCCATGACGATGCGCGTCCAGGCCATGAGCATGGCGCCGTCGCTGCCGGGGCGCAGGGCCAGGTGGTAGTCGGCCTCCTTGCCGCAGTTGGACTTGCGCGGGTCCACGCTGATGAACTTCTCCGCGTGCTGCACGGCCTCCACCGTGGAGCGGCAGGAGTTGTCGTAGTTGGACTGCGTCTGGTCGGTGCCCCACTGCACGTACACGAGGGGGCGGTCCTCCACAGCCTGGAAGTGATAGCCGTTGTCCACGGTCAGACCGCCCACCATGCGGCGCGGGCCCTTGCAGATCTGGCTTGCGCTCATGTAGTTCAGGCCCCCGAACGCACGCGCTATGGGTTTGTCGGCCAGCGCGTACATGCGGCTCGTGCCGCTCATGGACACAAACGTGGTGCCCGTGTACTTGTCCTGCAGCTCCTTCATCGACGTCGCCGCCGTCTTGAACGCCTCGTCCCAGCTGATGCGCACCCAGCCCGGGTCGGAATCGCCCTTGGGGTTCGTGCGCTTCATGGGGTAGCGCAGGCGGTCGGGGTGATACGCCGCCTGGATGGACGACTGAGATTTGGAGCAGCAGTTGCCGTTCGACTGCTTGGCGCTCTCGTCGCCCTCCACCTTCACAGCCCGTCCGTTCTCCACGGTCACCCACACGCCGCACTCCATCTTGCCGCAGCCGCGGCATGTCGTGCGCACCCTCTTGACGTCCTGGGCGCTCGCGTCGCTCGTCTCCGCCAGCGCTTTGGAGCCGGCCGCGCCCGTCGAGAGCGCCACGGCCGCCGCAGTCGCCGCTGCAAGCTGAACGAAGCTTCGACGGGTAATGCTCATGCCCATCGATCGTCCTCCTTAGATTGCCCAACATGACCGACGCCTTCCCGTCGCCTAGGTTCGAAGGGGCGGCGTCGCTTTCGCATGGTACGGGCAGCCCGGCCCAAACGTTGTCAACCGAGTTTTATGATTCGCGAATTCCTGTCCACCGTTTTTTATGATTTTCGGCAAAGGTCTGCGTTTCCGCAGGTGAAACGGATGCAACATCAAAACGGCCCCGGAGGCTTCGTGGTACACTGGCACGCGGGGAAGCAGGCGCGCTTGAGAGGGGTGCTGTTTGCGATGGGATCGTTTTTCAGACAGGACGAGATAGACCGGCAGGCGTCGGTGCTCTACGGGTTCGCGCTCTACTCCGTGTGGACGTTCGTGGCGCTGCACGACGTGCTGCGCTTCGCTGCCAACGCCGAGAAGACCACGCCGTCGCTGTTCTTCTCCATTTGCACGCCGCTTGCGCTCGCCGGATGCATGCTCCTGGTCGGGCTGAACTGGAAGCGCGGCGCCGCCGTCCTCTCGCGGCCGGTTTCCACCGGTCTTTTGTCGGCGGCGGCCTTGGTAGGCTCGTTCATGATGGTGCTCCTTGATCGCGAGAGCGTCGTCCGCAGCATCGGCTCCATCGGGGCCCAGGTATGCTTCGAACTGCTGCTTTTAGTATGGTTCAAAACGTTCGCGAACTTCGATCTGGAGATCATCGTCAAGAAGATCCCGGGCATCCTGGCCCTGATGGGAGCCGTGTGCGGGATTCTGCTGCTCGTTCCGTCCGAAGCGCAGATGGTGTTGCTGGCAACCCTGCCTTTGGGCCAGGCAGCGTTCCTCATCGCGGCGGAGGTGAAGGTTGATCCCGCGCCGGAGTCCACGCGATCGGCCGACCGGCGGGTTCTGGAGAAGGTCATCGGCGGCGCGCTCGCGTTCTGCGCGCTCGTCGGCCTGCTGCTCTCGTTCGCACGCTTCAACAGCCGCGACCACCTGCCCACGCTGTTCTACTACTTCTTCCTGCTTGAAGTGGGCTTCATCTTGTTCGGCGCGTCCTGCTTCATCGCCGCGTCGAGCTACCGCAACCGGCGCGTGTACGCCAACACGTTCTCCGCGCGTCCCATGGTGTCTATCGCGCTGTGCGCGCTCGTGCTTGCGGGCACGCCGTTCGCCTTCAATGCGGAGCGCGTGTACAGCTGCATTGGGCTTGGGGGCTTCAACATCGCGTTCATTGTGTTGTTTCTGCTGATGGGAAAGCATTTTTCGTGCTCGTCCGTCCACCTGTTCGCGCTCGGGCGCGCCGCGTACTCGGCCATGGCGGCCGTTGGGAACTTCGCCGTGCTGAAGCTGATCGACATCGAAAGCCCGCAAGGGGTCGATGTTGCCACGTTCATCCTCATCTTCTGCTGCCAGGCCCTTGTGGCCATCTGCTTCACGGCGTTTTGGATGGTTCGCCACAGCGCGGGCGTCGAGGATCAGGAGGGCGCGACGCACGCCGAGATGCCCGCGCTCGCAGGGACCGCCGACCCCGACCCCGACGCCGGCGGGCAGGAGGAGCCGGACCGCGATCGCCCGTCAGCCATCTCCCTGCTTGCGCGCCGCTACAGGCTGTCGGAGCGGGAGACCGAGGTGGCGGCGCTGTTCATCAAGGGCCGCAGCGTGAAGCGAACCTCCGAGGAGCTGTTTTTGTCCACCGGCACCGTGAACACCTACCTGCGGCGCATCTACCAGAAGATGGACATCCACACCCGCCAGGAGCTGCTGGATTTGTTCGATGCGGAAAAGGAGCAGGCCAGGGGGCGCTGAGGAGCCGGGCGCCTCGCGCGGAGGCGGCCTTCCCGTTTGCAAGGGGGTTCGGGGAGGGAGGCCGC
>DXCU01000018.1 GCA_019115845.1 Candidatus Rubneribacter avistercoris
AGCGTGCCGGCCGCCAGGTTGCCCACGCAGAAGAACACCATGGAGATGGTGAAGATGAGCGAGGTGTCCGACCGGGCCCAGCCGAAGTCGGCCTCCAGGGGCGCGATGAACAGCGACCATCCGTAGATCAAACCGAGGAACACGAGCAAGATGAAGGCGACGACACCGTAGAGCAACCGATGCTGCGTCTTTGTTTCTGCCATAAAGCTCACCCCTTCGAAAAGGCCGGGCGGCCCATGGGGCGCCGCCCGGCCAAAGCCGTTAGACCGTCTCGTACTCGGTGCGGTCTATGATTTGCTGTTGGATGTCGGGGCCCAGGTCGATGAACCGCGCCGTGAAGCCGGCCACGCGCACCATGAGGTCCGAGTACTCCTCGGGGTGCTCGCGCGCGTCGATCAGCATGTTGCGGTCCACGATGTTGTACTGCACCTGGTAGCCTCCCAGGTTGAAGTACGCGTCGTTGAGCCCGATGAACTTGTCGGTGCCCGCCCGCCCCTCGATGGCGGCCGGGTTGAACTTCATGTTGAACAGCGTGGACTGGAGGTTCTTGCTGTGCAGCTTGCACGCCGAACGGATGAGCGCCGTCGGGCCGTTCACGTCCGTGCCGGGATACGCCGAGGCCGCTCCGTCGGCGGTGGACTCCTTCGCCTTGCGGCCGTCGGGCGTCGCACCGCACGCCTTGCCCAGCAGCACCTGCGTCGTCACCGACAAGGTGGAGGGGCGCCACACTTCGCCCACCCAGTTCAGCTCCTGCTCGGCAGCGTCGGCCCAGCTGTCATACAGCCAAACGGCGATCTCGTCCACGTAGTCGTCGTCGTTGCCGTACTTCGGGGCGTCCAGCAAAGCCTTGCGGACATCATCGTGCCCCTCGAAGTCGTCGGCGAGCGCCTCCAGCACCTCGGCCATGGTGAACCGCTCTTCCTCGAACACCGTTTTCTTGAGCGCGGCCAGGCTGTTCGCCACGTTGATGATGCCGCCGGAGATGACGTAGGCCGGATCGTTGTAGCGGCAGCCGCCTTCGTAGGCGTGCTTGCCGCGCTCGATGCAGTCGTCCAGCAAAGCCGACATGAACGGATGCACCAGGCCGAGGTTGTTGTGCACGGCCATGATCACGTTCCAGTAGTCCTCTTCTCGTTTGACGATGTAGTGCAGCAGCCGATCGTATTCAGCCACGATGTCCTCATAGGAGGCTATGCGCGCATCGACGCGCGTGTCGAACAGCTTGTCGCCGGTCACCGGGTTCACGCCGTTGTTGAGCACGATCTCGAGGATCTTGAGGTTGTTCGTGTTCGCCACCGCGTACATGGGCATGCGCTTGCCGCAGATCTGCATGTCCACGCAGCCGCACGGCGCCCAGTCGCGCGCGTCGATCAGGCTCGCCCCCGACTGCTCGAGGAAGCGCTCGGTGCCCGCAGTGTCGTTGAACAGCGCCGGATAGCCCGAACCCGCCTTGATGGCCCAGGTCACCGTGTCCTTGAACTCCTGGGACATGCCCTCGCCCCAGCGGGCGGAGATGGTGGGCTGCCAGGTGCGCACGTTCACGCCGGCCTTGAGCACCAGGTTGGACAGCTCGTTGTCGACGCATTTCCCGTAGCGGTCAACGCCGCCCAGCGTGACGTTTTGGTAGATCGACCCGCCCAGGTAGCTTTCCGTGAAGGTGGCGTGGGCGCGCGTGAGCTCGGTGCACTTGATGCGCATAAGCTCCAGATACTCCAAAACCTCGTCGTCGGTGATGTCGCCGGCAGCCTTCGAGGCCAGGTAGGGGCGGTACATGTACTGGTCGAAACGCCCCGGGCTCATGCCGCGGCCATTAAGCTCGATGAAGATGCACAAATGCGCGAACCACCAGGATTGCATCGCTTCGCGGAACGTCTCGGCCGGCTCGGCGGGAACCTTGCGGCAGATCTCGGCGATGCGGAACAGCTCCGCGGCGCGCTCGGCGCTCTTGCAGGCCTTGGCCTGGCGCTCGGCCTCGTCGGCGTAGTTGTTGGCAAAAGCGATGACGCCCTCGAGGGCGAGGATGGTGCCCTTGTAGAAGTTGAACTTGTCGAAAGCCTCGGAGTTCACAGGCTCGCCAAGGGAGGCGATGCGCGATTTGCACTGCTTGATGAGGGCGTTGAGGCCCATGTCGATGACCTTTTGGTAATCGCAGATCACGCGACCCTCGGGCACGTCGAACATGAAGCGCAAGAACAGCAGCTGCGCCTGCATCTTGTCAACGAGTTCGAAATCGTCCATCGTCTCTTTCAGCACGGCCTCGGCCTGGCTGCGCCAGTCCTTGCCCTCCCAGAACGTGGCGAGGCGCAGGATCTCCTCGCTGTCCTCGGGATAGATGCGGTAGATGCCCAGGCGGTCGCCTTCCTTCTTCTGGAGAGTGCCCTCGATGTAGGCCTCCTCCTCGCGCTTGATCTGCTTGAAGCCCTCGAGCATCCACGTCTCGTACTCCGGGTAGACCTGCGTACCTTGGAAATAGCGGGACTGCGAACCTACGAGAAGCTCATCTTCCCAGATCACAGGCGTGAGGTTGGACAGAACGTGCTTGAGCGCCCCGCCCGCGCGCACATAAAGCGGATCGTTCCAGTGCTCCTGCATGTACTCGGTGTACAGGCGCGCCCGCTCGGAGTCGACGTAGGCCTCCTTCGAAAGCAGCTCGTGATAGCGCTTCGCCACGCGCGGCGTGCTGGGGCTTCCCTCCACCTCTCGTCGAACAAACGTATCAGCAGCGTTCATACGGCCGGTCTCCTTTCTTCTCATGCAGCGATGGGCGGGGGCGAAAGCGCTCCCCGCCCACCGTCTTCAGGCTTCACCGCCTCCCAGGCCGAAGGCCTGCGGGCGAGCCTTTCCTACTGGTCGAGCGCCCACGCCTCGTGCAAGCCGCGACCGTTCCACACAACCTTGCCGTTGTCGCGACGCACCATGTTGATGACCTGGTCCTTCGCCGGGCAGTGACCCATGCACCAACCGCAGCCCATGCACACCGTGTCGTCGAGGACCGGCTTGCCGTCCTCCATCTGGAGGGCGCCGTAGGGGCAGACCGTGGCGCACGTGCCGCACCCGATGCAGTTCTCCATGTCAAACTTGGGCACGATGGGCGACGGCATGGCCATGATGTCCTCCTTGGGCCAGTCGCGCACGAAGCCGAAGTCGTCCACGACCATGCCCGTGAAGTCGGCCGTGGTCTTGTAGCCCTTGCGGTCCATGAAGGCCGCCATGCCGTCGATGCACTTCTTGAGCACGCCCACGCCGCGGCTGTACACCGAGGAGCACAGGCCCGCCACGGTGGCGCCGGCCATCATGTAGCGCACGCAGTCGTCCCACGTGAAGATGCCGCCCACGCCGCAAACGGGGAAGCCCTTGAGCGACGCGGTGGTCTCGAGCATCTTGGCCAGGCTGAAGATCTGCCACGGACGGCCCATAAGGCCGCCGACGGCGTAGGGGCCGCCGTAGAACGTGCCCGTCTCATGATCGATCCAGGTGCCGTAGAAGGCGTTGTTGGCCGTGATGGCCGCAGCGCCCGCGTCCTTGACGGCGTGGGACACGATGGCCTGGTCGACGCACTGGGGCGTGGCCTTGAAGATGACCGGGATGTCCACGGCGTCGGCGCATATCTTCGTGATGGTGGAGGCCTTCACCGGGTCCATGGCCTGGGGCGCGCCGCAGTCGAGCTGAGAGGCGTCTGCGCCGAACGTGGCATGCGGGCCGCCAGTGTCAAGCTCGATGGCGTCCACGCCGATGGACTCCATGTCGCGCATGATGGGCTCCCAATCCTCGGGCTCCTCGCCTGCGGCGGCCACGGATCCAATGAACATGACGTTGGCATCGTGGCAGGCCTTCACGATCTTCGGACCCTCCACGCTCATCCACTGGTCGTAGGGGATCTCGGAGAACATCTGGCTGCACACCCAGACGTCCTTCATCTCGGGACCGAACTTCTTCAGGGAGTAGAAGAACGGGCGGGGCCAGTGGTGCGGACCGTTGATCTTGTGGATGGTCTTGCCAGTGAGCCAGCCGATACCCTGGTCAAGCACCAACTTGGCATCGTGCTCGGTGCCGCCGAAGCTGCACGACGACACGCCGATCGGGTTCTTGAGCTTGTACCCCAGAAACTCGGTAGTCAGGTCTGCCATGTCATTCTCCTTCTCTTCCTCGTATCCGCCTTCGGCAGGTCCCCCGCCGAAGGCCCTTGCCGGGCCTCCTCTCAGCCCGCGTCGGCCGCGTCACATCATGCGGCCGATTGTCGTCCGCAGACCGTAGCTCTCCAGCAGCCTGCGGACGTGGACCACCTTCTCGTCGGTCGGGGCTTCGAGCCTGCCGTAAGGCGACTCCATCCCCAAACCCTCGTACTTCGCCGCGCCAAGCGAATGGAGCGGATTGACGTCCACCCACTCGACTCCGCCCTGCCGGGCGAACTCGGCCGTGGCGGCGATGTTCTCGTCGTCGGCGTTCGCGCCCTCCACCAAGGGCAGGGACACGCGCGTCTCGACCTTCGCCATGATCGTTCGGGCATTGCGCAGGATCGTCTCGTTCGAAACGCCCGTCAGCCGCTCATGCTCGCCAGGATCCATGTGCTTCAAGTCAAGCAGCACCATGTCTGTGTGCTCGAGAACTGCCAACAGGTCGGCTTCGTCGGCGTAGCCCGTCGTGTCGAGCACCGTGGACACGCCTTCGGCCTTGCAGCGCATGAAAAGCTCCTCGGTGAAGCGCGGGCTTGAAAGGGGCTCTCCCCCGCTCAGGGTCAGCCCGCCGCGCGCTCCGTAGAAGGGCTTGTCGCGTTCGATGACTTTGAGCACCTCGTCGACGGTCATCGTCTGGCCCGACACCTCGAAAGCGTTGCGAAGGCACGCCTTCACGCAGGAGAAGCACTTCGCGCAGCGCGAGCGGTCCACCGCCGCCCTTCCCGCATCCACGCTCAAGGCGCCCTCGGGGCACGCCCCCGCGCACCTCCCGCAGCCTTGGCAGCGCGCCGCGTGGAAGAACAGCTGCTGCTCCTTCGCCCACGTTTCGGGGTTGGAGCACCACAGGCAGCGCAAAGGGCAGCCCTTCACGAACACCGAGGTGCGGATGCCGGGGCCGTCGTGGGTGGAAAACCCCGTGATCTCCGATACGATGGCTTCGCTCACGGCTCCCACCTC
>DXCU01000019.1 GCA_019115845.1 Candidatus Rubneribacter avistercoris
TACGCCGTCGTCGGCCGCGCAGATGCGCGAAAATTTCCTGAGATGGTCAAAATCGGGGCAAGTCGGGGGATTTCGAGGTCGTTGGAGGCGGCGTCGCGGTCGTGCGGAAAACGCGACCTGGCCTTTTGCGGTTTTCTGCAGGGATTCGCCTGCGGTGAGCCCCCGATTCTCCCGAATTTTGACCAGCTAGGGCGAAAAACCGTGCATTTGGGGGAGGGGAGGGCAGCGGGGGCCGATGGACGAAGGACCGCGAAGGCCGGTGGGAGGTTGCTGGAGGCGGGCGAAGGTTGACGAAGGAATTGGCGCAGGGACGCTGATCAAGATGTTTTCGCGCGATCGTCTGGCGGGGCGTTCTCAGGAGGTTGGCGGTGGCGCTCCCGTCGGGCGGAGCGCTCGGCAAAAACGAAGGCGGCCGAACCGAAGGGGAGGTTCGGCCGCCGCAGGCGCGCCTCGCCCTTTTCGGGAAGGGCGAGGCGGCAAAGGGAGGGAGGACGCGTTTGCGGTGCGTCCGCTACGCCACGCCGAGGGCGTGCTTGGCGGCGATGCGGGCGAAGGTGGCGGTGCGGCCCGCGTTGATGCCCGTGAAGTTGCTCGGGTAGTTGTGCGGGTAGAATCCGCCCTGGTCGTTGCCGCACACATAGAGTCCTTCGATCACGCTGCCGTCGGTGCGCAGCGGCTGGGAGTTCGCGTCGGTGATCACGCCGTGGATGGTCACGAGCAGCGCTCCGGCGATGCGCGCCGCGTAGAAGGGCGGCTCGTCCACAGCGCTCAGACGGTAGGCCGGCTTGCCGAAGTCCACATCTTCGCCGGCGGCGACCAGCTCGTTGTAGCGCGCCACGTTCGCTTTGAACGTGGCAGCCTGGTCGGCGTTGAAGCCCATGGCGCTGGCCAGTTCGTCAAGGGTGTCGCACTTCTTGAGCGCGCCAGACTCAAGCTGCGGCGCGAGCCAGAACGAATCGAGGTGCTCTTTGCTCATGGCCTCGCAGTCGTACACGTCGGCGTTGAACGCGGTGCCCGACGGCGCGGGGAACAGGCGCGAGCAGCCGCAGGTGTCGAACTGCTCGATGTCCTCCCAATAGCTGCCGTCCCACACGATCCACGAGTAGTGGCCGGGCTGGTTCGCGCCGCCGGCGTAGCTCATGGGGTAGCACTGGTCCTCGTTCATGAAGCGCTCGCCGTTGATGTTCACGTGCAAGAACGGCTGGCTGCCGGGAAGGAAGATGTCGCCGCCCATGCGCTCGTCGGTGAACTCGAAGCCGTCGGGGAGGATGGCGCGGTTCCAGACCATGCACGCGCCGCCGGCCTCCAGTTCCGCGCCGGCCCACAGGGCCATGCGGATGCCGTCGCCCTCCTCCGTGGTGGCGCTGGTGAGGCCGCACCATTTCGAGTTGCCGGGGCACAGGTCGTTGAGCATCTCGGTATTGGCGCCGTAGCCTCCGGTGCAGATGATCACGCCGTTTTTGGCGTTCACCTGGATGGTGCCCTTGTCCTTGGACTCGGCGATGACGCCGGTCACTTTGCCGGAGTCGTCCTGCACGAGCATCGTGGCCGGCGTGGAGAACATGATTTCGCCGCCCAGCTCGTTTGCGAACACGTCGCTCATGACCTCGAGGTGCATGTAGGCGCCGTAGTTGGGGCCGTCGGGGTTGTACTCGTCCAGGCAGGGGTTGTAGCACATGGCCGGATAGTAGGCGTGCGGGTCGTTTGGCTTGTGCCACTCGAAGGGGAACAGCATGCCCTTGGGCTCAAGCGTCTCCTTCATCCACTCGATCATCTCGCCGGACTTTTCGGCCCAGGTGCGGTACAGGACCATGTTGGCGTCGCCGGACTGGGTTTGGTTCGCGTGGTTGATGAGCGTGGGCACGTCCTCCGTATGGTCGGGTTCCAGCGCGGAGTTGAGCGCGCCGATGGCCTCGCGCGCGGCGGCGATGGCGCCGCCCTTCTCCAGCACGATCACCTTCGCGCCCTCCTGCGCGGCGGTGGTGGCTGCCACAAGGCCGCCGTTGCCCGCGCCCACCACCACGAGGTCGGCTTCCAGCGTCTCGGCGATGTCGGTGGGCATCTCGGGCTTGTCGCGCCAGCTGCCCTGCGCGGCGTCGCCGTCTTTCGCGGTTGCCTCGCTTTTCGCCTGGGGCGCGCAGCCCGAAAGCGCGCCGGCTGCGGCCAGCGTGCCGGCGGCGGTGAGCCCCGCCAGGAAGCCGCGACGGCTGATGGTGTTTTCTGCCATGGTGCTCCTCCTTCTTCGTTCGGTCGCGCGGCACGTGCCGCTGCGACCTGCCCGCCCGCGCTCCCTCCGCGCAATCCTGACGGACGCTGCGCATCATAGGCGCGCAAGGGGGCCGGACGCATCGCGCGGACTCGGGTATGTTGGGTACGATGTGGGGAAACGCGGAAAGATACCCGAGAATGGGTGAGGGGGGCGGGAGGAGGCGGGGTGGTGAGTTGCGTGCGGAGGTGCGCCCGATGGTGGCGCTCGATTGAGCGGCAGGCTCGCCGTGGCGTCGCGGCCGGTTGCAGAAGTGCGCGAAATTTTCCTGAGATGGTCAAAATTTAGACAAGTCGGGGGATTTTGAGGCTTCTGGAAGGGGCGCTGCGGTCACACAGAAAACGCGACCTGGGCTTTTGCAGTTTTTAGCGATGATTCGCCCGTGTCAATCCCCCGACTTTCCCCAATTTTGACCAAGTGGAGCAAAAAACCGTGCATTTGAGGTTGGCGAGGGGGCGGCGAAAGGCCGGGATGCCTGAGCATGGGCGATGGTGTGGAAGGGGGCGGCCGACGTCTCCCCGCTCGGCGCGGCTTTTGCAGGCGCGAAGCGCAACCCGGGCTTTTGTGAGCGCTTGCGGGCGCTTTCGCCCCCGTTTGCGGGCGATGGCGGCCGCGCCGGGTTACCGGCGTTTGCAGACGAGGTCGATGACCTCTTGGCGGGAATGGACGCCGAGTTTGGCGTAGATGTTGCGGGTGTGGTAGTTCACGGTGCCCGCCGAAATGCAGAGGTCCTCCTGGATGCGCGCCGAGCTGCGACCTTCGGCCAGCAGCTCGAGCACGTCGCGCTCGCGTTCCGACAACCCGAAGCGCAAAGCCACCTCGTTCAGACGCTCGGCGCGCGAAAGAGCGAGGGCTTCGACGGTTTTGGCTTCCTCGCTTTGCGCGCTCGTGTGCGCCGGTTCGGCTTCCGGTGTTCGCGCGTCCGTCGCGTTAGGGCGCGCTCCCGTTCCGGCACCCGCGCCCGCCGCCTCCCGCTCGTCCAAGCGCGCTTCCGCCTCCGGCGCTCCCACGCCCGCACCCGCGCCCGCCGCCTCCCGCTCGCCCAAGCTCATTTCCGCCTCCGGCGCTTCCGCGCCCGCACCCGCTGCGAAGCCTTCCTCCTGCGGCTTGCGGCGCCGGTTCACGAAGTAGCTCACCACGAGCGCCGCTAACAGCAGCTCGGTGCTGGCGAACAGGCACACGCTTGCCAGCTGCATGGCGATCGTCGCATTCCCCAGCGTGGCAAGGTGCGCTCCCAAAAACGCCCCCGCAAGGTCGCCCACGGCCATGGCCGCGCGGCCCACCATGAACATGCGTGCAGGTGATTGGTTTGTGACCAGGGCGAACAGCACGGTTCCGAACAGCAGCAGAAGCTCGATGGCGATGTTGCCCACCGGATAGAGCGCATCCCCCGGCGTGCTCACCGAATACTGCACAAAGGGCAGCAGCACGCCCAGCAGCACCAGCAGCGGTACCGCGAACAAAAGCGGGAACGCGGGACGATCGGTCAGGAAGATGGCCGTCCCCACAAATCCCAGCACAAGCACCGCCGATATGAGGTAGAAGAGCATTCCATAATTCGCCCCCGCCACCTCGAACGACGGCAGGACGGCCGCAGTGAACCCAATGAGCGCAACGAAGGCCGCCAGCAACCCGTAGCGGCTTCGGCGGGCGTTCTTCGGCTTGGGCGAGCGGGCCTCGTCGGCGCTTCGGCGCGCGTGCTGGTAGCGTCGCGCGAACTGCAGCGCCGCGCCCGAGCACAGCGGCAGCGCCACAAGCAGCGCCAGGCACAACGGCAAGGGCAGGTAGTCGATGCTTACGCAGATGGCCACAATGGCCACAAGGATGGTGGGGAAGTTCGCGATGATGACGCGCGGCGAGGCGTTGCCGAACACCGAGGCCCAGCGTGCGGCCATTACGGCCGACCCCGCGCCGGTGAGGACGCCCGCCACCCATACAAGCGCCAGGGACGGCATGCTTTGCTGCAGGCAGTACAGCAGCGTTCCCAAGGAGGTGGCAACAGGGGCGGCCACCACGCCGGCGCGGCTTTCGCTCAATCGCATGAACGTCCGCGTGCGCAAGCAGCCGAACAAAAGCACCGCAGTCAGCGCGAGCGTGGAGGCCACGTAAACGATATCGGTGGACTCCATGCCCGGCGTGGGCGATCCGGCGCTCAGCGCGCTGCTGTAGAAGAGCAGGAAAAGCCACGACAGATGAAAGATGAAGCCCAACAGGTCCGGGCGGACAAGCTGGAGGGGGCGCAGCGGGTCGTACAACGAAGCTGCATCCTCTGATCTGGTGTTTTCGCTGTCTCCCATACGTCGCCTCCCTGTGCCCATACGTTTCTTACGGGTTGCCTTTCAAGCGCGTGCCACTGAAAACCGTAAGAAACGCTCGTGGCGGGCACCGTACTGGCCCGCCTATTATAGCCCCGCTCGCCGATCGATCAACGTTGCACCGACGGGCTTTGAGGAGAAGAGACGAGGAGGAAGAATGGCGAAAACGCTCTTGACGCGGCGCAGCTTCACGAAGCTTGCAGCCGTCGTCGGCGCAGCCGCAGGGTTTTCCGCGGCGCCGCGCCAAGCCCTTGCCGAAACGTCGCAACCAGCTTCGGCAACCCCCGAAGTGAAGGTGGTGCGCTCGTGCTGCCGCGCATGCGGCAAGAACGAGTGCGGCGTGTACGTGACCGTGGAGAACGGTCGCGCGGTCAAGGTGGAAGGCGACGCCGACACGGCGTTCCACTCCATGGGCAACTGCTGCTCGAAGTCGCAGTCGTCCATTCAGGCGGCCTATCACCCCGACCGCCTGTACCACCCCATGAAGCGCACGAACCCTAAGGGCGAGGCTGACCCCGGCTGGGTGCGCATCACCTGGGACGAGGCGTACGCCACCATAGCCGAGAAGTTCGCCGAGTTGGAGGAGCGCTACGGCGGCGAGTGCATGTTCTTCATGGGAGGCACGTCGCGCATTTGGACGCAGCACGCCTACGCCGCATGGGGGCAGCTGGTGAACAGCCCCAACGCGCTCACTGCATGGCAGATCTGCAAGGGCCCGCGCCACATGGCCACCGAGATGCAGTCGGAGTTCGCCTATTCGTGGATGGCCACCACCGACCGTCCGCGCGTGTTCGTGCAGTGGGGCACCGCCACCGAGATCTCGAATTACGACGAGAGCTGCCGCACCACGGTGGACATCGCGACCACGGCCGACACCTACATCAGCATCGACCCGCGCATGACGAACCTCAACCACGAGGCCGACGTGCATATGTACCTTACGCCGGGAACCGACGGCGCGTTGGGTCTTTCATGGACCAACGTCATCATAGAGAACGACCTGTACGACCACCTGTTCGTCAAGCGCTGGACCGACGCCCCCTTCCTGGTGGTGGAGGGCATGGAGCCGTCCGGTGCAATCGAGATGTGGCACAAGATAGGTTGGGTGGGTGGTCGCACCATGTCCACGCGCCTTCTGAAGGAAAGCGACCTCAAGGAGGATGGCAGTCCCCTGCGCTTCATGGTGTGGGACGAGCTGGCCGGCACCGACGAGGCGCATCCGCTGCACGGCAACGACTCCTCGGGCCACCTCACCTACTTCGATGCGGAAACGGGCCTGTGGGAAGGCGAGCCTGATGAGGTGTGGGACCAGTTCTACGACAATCCGCAGCCCAACCTCCCCAAGCAGACGGTGCCTGGCCGCGTGGCTGTGCCCTCGCCCTTCAATCCCGAGATCGACCCTGTGCTTTACGGCGAGTTCGAGGTGACGCTGGCCGATGGGACCGTGCACGCGATGCGCCCGGTGTGGGACCACTACGCGGAGTACTGCCAGAACTTCGCGCCCGAGAAGGCTGCCGAGATCACCGGCGTTCCGGCCGAACAGATAGAGCAGGCTGCCCGCACCTACGCCACGCGTATCGACCCCTCCACCGGCTATGGCAACGGCGGCATCCAGTACGGCCTGGCGCCGGAGCATGCGTGCAACGCTATCCAGAACAACCGCATCTTCGACACGCTTGTGGGCATCACGGGCAACTGGGACACGCCGGCGGGCAACCGCGGGCCGACGGCGGGCCTGTTCCATGGCTTGGACGACGCGCAGCCGACCATCGTGTCCGGTCGCCACTCCACCAACGACTACCAGAAATGGCACGACAAGATTTTAGGATGCGATCGCATTCCTACGCTGTCCTGGTGGCAGCAGTGGGCAGATTGCAACGCGGTGCACGATGCCATCCTCACGGGCGACCCGTACCCGGTGCGCGGTGCGCTGTGCGAGGCATCTGGCTTTATGAACCACGGCAACTCAACGAAGTACTGGGAGGCGCTCACTAAACTGGACTTCTTCGTGGTGCAAGATCTATGGAAGACCCCGGCTGCCGGTGCCGCCGATCTGCTGCTGCCCGCGTGTCATTGGCTGGAGATCGACTGCCCGCGCATGTCGCAGGGCTCCACCGGTGCGCAGGGCGCCACGTGCAAGGCCATCGAACCGCCGGCGGATTGCCGCTTTGACGTGCAGATAGTGGTGGACGTGTACGAGGCCATGGGACGCCCGTATGCCGAGAACCCGGAGGAGTACGGCGTGAAGAGCCAGTACCCCGACTGGAAGGAGCAGTTCGAGCGCGTCATTTCGCCCACCATTGAGGCGGGCATCTGCACCGACTGGGACGACTACGTGCAGAAGTTCCAAGAGCACGGTTGGTGGGATTGCCGCGAGATCGCACCCGAGACCTGGGGCACCTATCGCCGCTACGAGACGGGCATGTGCCAGGGCCTCAAGCCGCCCACGCCGGCGGGCAACCCCATGAAGGGCATGTCCACTCCCACGGGCAAGATGGAGATATGGTCCACGGTCATGGAAACCTACGAGCCTGATGGCCGCTTCAACCTGCCCACGTGGGAGCCGGCGCCGCGCACGGAATTGGCCGACCCGTCGGTTGCAAAGGAGTGGCCGTTCCTCATGACCACCGGCCGGCGTATCCCGGTGTACTTCCACTCCGAGCACCGTCAGCTGCCGTGGTGCCGCGAGCTTTGGCCCGCGCCGCGCGTGGAGATCAACCCGGCGGACGCCGCGCAGCTGGGAATCGAGCAGGGCGACTGGGTGTGGATCGAAAGTCCCGACGGCAAGATCCGCCAGACGGCGGACCTGTACTACGGCATCCAGCCGGGCGTCATCAACTGCGAGCACCAGTGGTGGTTCCCCGAGCTTAACCAGGCCGACGGCGGTTTCGGGCTGTCCACCATCAATTGCTTGGTTCATCCCGAGCACCAAGATCCCATCTGCGGTGCTTCCAACCTGCGCGCGTACAACGTGAAGGTGTACAAAGCCACGCCGGAGAACTGCCCGGACGGCCAGGTGGTGCCCTGCGGCGTGGACGGCACGCCCATCATCTGCGACGCGTCCGACCCGCGTCTGAAGGAGTGGCTGCCCGACTACGAGATTCGAGAGGAGGCGTAGCGCCATGGCGAGGTACTCTATAGTCACCGACCTCAACCGCTGCGTGGGATGCCTGGCGTGCAGCGTGGCGTGCAAGGCGGTCAACGGCGTGCCGGTGGGCAGCTTCTGGAACAAGACGCTGCGCATAGGCCCCAACCCGAAGGAGGGCGGCTCCGGGCAGTGGCCCGACGTCGACCTGTACTTCCTCACGGTGTCGTGCCAGCACTGCGCCGAGCCCGCGTGCGTGAACGTGTGCCCCACGGGGGCCTCGCACAAGCTTGCGGACGGGACCGTGCAGATAGACAAGTCCAAGTGCATAGGCTGCCAGTTCTGCGCGATGGCCTGCCCCTACGGGGTGAGGTACTTGAACGAGGAGGAGCGCGTGGTGGAGAAGTGCACCCTGTGCGAGCAGCGCGTCGCGCAGGGCGAGCTGCCCCAGTGCGTGAGCCAGTGCGGCGGCATGGCGCGCTGGTTCGGCGATCTGGACGAGGGCATCGAGGCGTTCCGCGGCGCGCGCGGCGAGACGTTGGGCGAGTTCTGCGAGCCGTTCGAGGACGCCGACGTGCACGCGCTGCCCGACGTGGGCAACGTCCCCGAGGGGCGCTACATCCTGCGCCGCATGGCCTGGAAGGGAGGGGAGTGACATGGAGCTTCAATGGCCTTTGATCCTGTTCACCGCGCTGGTGGCGTGGTCGGCGGGGCTGTTCGGGACGCAGGCGCTGCTGGCTGCCGGCGGGCACGCCAAGCGCTCGCAGACGCCCGCCTGGGTCGCGAGCGCGGCCCT
>DXCU01000020.1 GCA_019115845.1 Candidatus Rubneribacter avistercoris
AAGCGCTCAAGCATCACGTCGTCGTCGGCAGGATCGATACCCGCCTTGCGCTTGGCGATGGCCAGCTGCTCCTCCACCGTATCCACGCCTTCGAGGTTCGGCAGCAAAAGCCCGCGCCGGCGGCCCTTCGAGACGATGACGCCCCAGCGTGCGGGATCAAGTTCGGCAGCCGAGCCGACGCGCATCGGCGGGCGCAGCACGTCCACCGAGTACTCCAGGTCATCCAACTCGTCGGCGCGTACAGGCGAAAAACGCGGATCCTCGCTCGCGGCGGCCACGGCGTTGCGAAGGACCTCATCGGCCACGCAGCCGGTGACCGGCTCGACGGTGCCGATGCAGCCGCGCAGCGCGCCGTGCGCATGCAGCGACACGAACGCGCCCGCGCGCTCGTCCAGAAGCTCGGGCGGCAAGCTGACAGGCCGGTCGATGGGGCGGCCCGTGCGCACGAACCCCTCCACGCTCGCGCGGGCGAGCGCCACGTACGCGTCGGCTGCGCCCTCCCCCACCGCGCCGAACACGGCCTCGGCCTCCGTCGCCCCCGCAGCGCCTCCCTCGCGCCCCTCCACTTCGAACGCGGCCACGGCATAGCCCACGCCGAAGGGACCCTCGTAGCTCAAAAGCTCATGCGAGAAAGGAACCCCCTCGAGCGCACCCGCCATGACCTGGAACGAGCGCAGCCCGCATTCTGCGGCGGCATCGGCGAACGCCCCGTCGATGTCGAAAAGCCCTTCGAGATCTCCTGCGGAAAGAAGCGCCGTCACGTCGCGGTCGAACACGGGCCCTTCCGGCGCGAAGCCGTAGGGACCGTCGGCCGCAAGCTTGTGGGACAGATCCCCGCTCGCCACGAGCACGCACCTGCGCCCCGCATCGGACGCCGCCTCGGCGATGCAGCGCCCGAGCGCGCGATGCGACGCAGGAGAAAGGCCCGACAACCCCGCGCGCACCACGCGAAACCCGTCGCACGCCTCGTGCAGGAAGAGCAGCGGCACAAGCGTCCCGTGATCAAGCTCGGCGTCCCCCATGCCGCTTCCGCAAACGGGCGCGCCGTGCTTGCGCGCGCACGCGGCTATGGCGGCCACCAGCTCCTCGTCGTAGCGCACGACTGCTTGCGCGCCCCGGGCGCCGAAACGCCCCATGTCGCCGCGCGCGGCCTCACCGGTTGACAGGCAGAAGCAGTCCCGAAACGCAGGCGCATGCGGCGAGACCACCACAACGGTGTCGGGCGCATGCGCGGCCACGCGGCGCGCCACCTCGCGGTAGGCGTCGAGCGTGGCCTGGATGGCACGCTCCTGCCCAAGGCCCACCTTTGGCACGGCGAGCGGCGGATGCGGAACGACGTAAGCGGCGACGATGCCCATGATCTGCTCCTTTCGCGCAGCAATCCCGCGCCCATTGTAGCACCCGGGCAGCCGACGGCGCGAAGGCGGCGGGACGGCCGTTGACAAGCCGGGCCGCGCCCGTCAGCCCGCCGGGAACGCCGAGGACGCAAAGCCGATGACGATGAAGCCCACGACCTCGCACAAAACGAAGGCCGCAAGCTCCTGCCCGCGCGTGAGCCGGGCGAGCGCGGAAAGGCGCCGTTTGAGCGGCCGTCGGTCCGAAACCAGGTAGAACACGGGGCAGAACACGAAGACGAACAACGCGGAGTAGCTGATGGCGCGCCGGGCGGCAGGCATCGCCTCCGCGGCGGAACCAGGCGTCGGAAAGAGCACGATGCCCACCGAGACCGCAAGGAACAGCAGCGTTGCGGCGAGCACCACCACGTTCCACGCCGCGCCCGCCGCCGCAGAGCGCCCGTCCCAAAACCCCTTGCGGCGAAGCAAGCCCTCCCCATGCGCGCCGTCCGGCAACATTCCGGAAGGCGCGCACGCGTCCTTGCCCGGCAGCGCCCCGGAAAACTCGGACGAGGCGGCGCCGCACGGAGGCAAGCCCACCGGCGCATCGCCGCCCACCCGCGAGGCGGGATCGGGCGCAGGCGGGAAAACGGGCGCGCTCGACCCCGCCTCCAGCGCGCCGACAGCTTCCAGGAAGGCCCGCTTCGCCTCGGCCGCCGACTGGTAGCGCTCGGCCGGATCAAGCTCGGCGGCCCGCCGGATCACGGCTCGCAGCGCCTCGGGCACCTCCGCGCAAGCGTAGCCCCTCGCGCGCGCCTCGGCGTCGGGCGTGCGCTCGGTCAGGCAGAAGTAGAGCAGAAGCCCCAAAGCGTACACGTCGCTTCGCTCGTCGGTTTGGCCGAAGCCGAACTGCTCGGGCGGCGCGTAGGCCCGCGTACCCAGATGACGGGTGTCCGTCTCGGCTCCTTCGTTAAACGAGCGGGCAATGCCGAAGTCGATGAGCGCAAGGCCGCCCGGCGCGAGCATGACGTTGGACGGCTTGAGGTCGCGGTGGATGAGCGGCGGGTCGAATCCCTCGTGCAGCTCGCTCACCGCATCGCACAAAGGCGGGAACACCTCGCGAGCCAGGGCCACCGAGGGATCGCGGCGATACACCGCCTCGGCAAGCGTCTCGCCCCGCACGTGCTCCATGACCACGATGCGGCGCTCGCCCACGGTGTAGCATTCCAGGACGGAGGGCAGGTGCAAAAACCTCCGCCCCGCGCGTTGGGCTTTCCAAATGCGCTCGTATGCGGCGCCCAGCCCTTCGCCTTCCAAGTACTTGCGCACGTAGGGCCCCTGTTCGGAGCCGTTCGCACCCACGAAGTACACGCGCTGGGTGGTTTCGGAGGGGCTGCGCTTGAGCACGGCGTCAACCCGGTAGCACCCGTCGCGGGCAAGGGAGTCAAGATGTTCAGCAAGTTCGTCGGACATGATGGGATATGGTAGCAGACCGGCCCGACGGCGAAAGCCCCGCAAAAGGCCAGACGCCCGAAGCGCAGACGCCAGCGGAGCCCTTCAACAGATCGTCTCCTCGCCGAAACGGTAAAGCTCCTCGTCCGCCTTCTGCAACGAGCACCCGCGGTCAAGGCAGAAAATGATGATGGCGTCACGGCGGTTTTTGCAGTACAGCTCGTTGGCCCCCGCCGCCTGCAGAAGCCGGTTCGCCTCCCTGAGCGAAAGCCCCATCGCGAACGCCAGCTGCAGCACCTTGTTGCGCGACGCACCGCGCTGCCCCATGAATATCTGGTAGCCGAACGTGTCGTTGAGCCCCGCACGCCGCACCACCTCGGCGCGCTCAAGGCCCTTCTCCTCGAGCAGCTGCTGAAGATAGCCCGACAAGGTGCGCCGCGCAAGCCGATGGCGGTCGGCGAACGCGCGCGGATCGGACGCCTCCAACAGCTCCTCCAACAGCTCCTCGGTCAACGGCTCCTCCACGCGGCGCTTCCTTCTCCTTCGCTTTTTCCGTACCGGGTCCATGGTAGCAGACAGAGTGCGGGACGAGCCGTCGAAGCGCCCCGTCCCGCGCGCCGTCTCCTCCTCGTTAGCGATCAGAAGCCCGTCACGTCCGCAAGCTCGAAGCTTGCAGGGGGTTCGTCGCCGTTCACGGAGGCGATGGCCTCGAATTTCCACGAAACGCCGTCGGCAAGGCTGCTCGTGTTGCCCCAGGCGGTTCCTATCTGGGCACCCGACGCGTCCTTGAGGACGTATTGCACCTGCACGTACCCGAAGTCCTTCCCCGAGGTGTTCGTCAACGTCCCCGTTATGGCATACATTCCGTAGCCCTTTACTGATGTGCGATAAAGAAGTAATAGAAATGTAAAAAATTTTGCCGTTCCTATCCGGCACTTGGCCATTGTGTCGGATAGGTCGGGCGTTAGGCTTCGGGCAAGTCAATCTTGCCGACAAAGCTGT
>DXCU01000021.1 GCA_019115845.1 Candidatus Rubneribacter avistercoris
TTTTGTGCATAGATTCAGGAGGTGGAGGCTCGCGACGGGGGTTCGCGACCTGGCGTTTTCCCGTCGAGAAGACGCAGTGCGGCCGCTTCGAGCAGAAAAACCTATGCACAAGACGCGATCCGTGCCACTTCGGGCCGGTCTCTCTGTTAAACCAGGATTGACATAGGCCAGGCCGGTTCGCCGGGCAAAACCCCACCCGTCAGGCGGGGAGGGCCTTGTCCGGCGCCCGACCAGGGAAGGCCCGGCCCGAGATTCGGCAAACACTGGTTCATGTCAACGCTGGTTTAACAGAGAGGCTCCGGCCGCGCGGCCTTCCCGGCGCGTCGAACGAAACGTTTTCCCCATGCGGCCCCGTCCGTTTGGCCCCTCCCATCGCATCCGGCGCCTTCCCTCGTATCATGTGCGGTTGACGTCGGTGCTTGGGCCGGTGCTTGGCGATGGGGCGGGCCCTTCGGATCCGCTTCGAGGAAAGGACGGACGCATGGCGCTTCGCAGGTTCTCCAGAATGGTCGCAGGATGCGCGCTCGCCGCCCTGCTGTCGGCGGCGCCTGGCGGCGCGCTTGCATGCACGCAGGTGTACGTGGGAAAGGGCCTCACCGCCGCCGGGGAGCTTTACGTCGGGCGCGCCGAGGACTACAAGCCGCGCCATGCGAAGGCGTTCGGCGTCCAGGACCGCGAGGTGGACCCGGCGTTTCGGTCGTACGAGAACGACAGCAGGCCAGACACGGGGTTCGAGTGGACCTATCGCGGCGCCTCCTACCGCTACACGTACGTCCGCGACCTTCCGAGCGCATGGGAAGCCCAAGACGACCCGGTGGCCGCGAAGGCCTATTCCGAAGCCGGCGTCAACGAGAAGGGCGTGTCGGTTTCCGCCACGCTCACCACCGACTGCAACGACGAGATGGCCGCGCTCGATCCGCTCGTCAAAACCGGCATAGGCGAATACAACCTCGCCGACGTGGTGCTCTCCACGGCGTCCTCGGCGCGCGACGGGGTGGAGAGGCTCGGCAGGATCGTGGACGAGAAGGGTTCGGAGGGCCTCAACCAGATCGTTGTCGCGGACAGCGAGGAGGCGTGGGTGTTCATGCAGCTCTCCGGCCGCCAGTGGCTTGCCCTCAAGATGGACGACGCGCATGCGTCGGTGAACCCCAACATGGGCAACTTGCGGTTTCGGGTTGATGTGGACGATGCGGCCGCGTGCCTGCATTCCGCCGACGTGGTCGGCCTGCCGCAGCGCGCCGGCATCCTCAAAACCTTCGACGACGGCTCGCCCGACATCGCCTCGACCTACGGCAGGGCCGATCCCGATCCGGGCAAGGCGACGCGCTACGTGCAGGGCAGGGCCTACTTCGGCAGCCCGCTGACCGCAGGCGTCGACTACGCGGTGGGCGAGGACGGCGCGGCAACCTCCGTTTCCGATCCCCGGCTCCTGTTCGTTCCCGGGTTCGCGCCCGACGTTTTCTCGGTGCTGCGATCCTTGGCGGCCCGGGGCGAGCAAACCGACGGTTTGAATGCGAATCTGAACCCCGCCCTGTACGCCATCGGCAACGATCGGACGGTCGAGTCCCACATGTTCCAGATCCGCCCCGGGCTTTCCCCCGACATCGCCACCATCCAGTGGCAGGCGCTCTCGCGCGCCGAGTTCGGCGTGCACCTGCCGGTTTACTCGGCGCTCCTGACCGAGGTCGATGCCGGCTTCTATCCGCCTTGGGACAAGGTGGACGGCGCCCATCAGGGGGATCCCGGGGTCGATTCCATCGAGGCGGCCATGCGGGAGGAACCCGGACGAAACCTCGACTACGTCATGATGGACATCAACACGCTTGCGAGCAACAACCGCGGCGTCGCGGCCGACGGCGTGCGCGGGTACCTTGACGCGCTGCAGGCATCCATCATCGCCCAGCACGAGGTTGTGGACGCGCTGATGCGCAGCACCCCTGCCGACGGGCGCGCGGAGCTTGCGAACGCCGCCTTCAAGGTGGTGACCGAGCGGTCTTGGGCCAAGGTGAAGGGGCTGTTGGACGAATTGCGCAATCATCTGCGCTCTTCGGACTCCTCGTCGGCGTTCGTCCCGAGCGACTACGTTCCGCCCGATCCTGCGGCCGAAAAGGCGGGCGGCGAGGCGTCCGGGCGGCTGAGGGCCCCGCTGCTCTACGCCGCAAGCTTCGTCGACCCCGTGATCACGGAGCAGCCCGCGTCTATCGTTTGCGCCCGGGGCGAGAAGACGGCTCCGCTTAAGGTGCGGGCGACGGTGGAGGACGCGACGCCGGGCACCGACGAGCTGCTGACCTGCCAATGGTTCGTCAAAAACGAGCAGGGCGGGTTCGATCGCGTGGAGGGCGCCTTGTCATTTTTCCTGGAGGTCGACTCCTCCGCGGAGGGGACGCGGGTCTATCGCGCCGTCGTGACGAGCGCGACCGGGCGTTTCGCCGTCTCGGACGAGGCGACGGTCACCGTGGGGCCCGGCGAGGTCCAAAGCGGCTTGGAGCGGCCCGAAGCGGCCCTCCGCGCGCCGTCGGGGCGCCCTGTTGCCGGGGCGGCTTTGGGAAGGCTCGCCGATGCCGGCGACGACGCGGCCTGCGCCGTCGGGTGGCTCGTCCTCGCCGCCGCGTCGGCCCTTGCAGCCCGTCTTGCGCTTTTGCGCCTTTCCGATGCAGGTTCTGTGTCGAACCGGGCGTTTCGGGCCGAAGAAGGCGAAAAATGGTAAGGTTTGTCTCCTGGTCGCCTTGCGCACGGCGGACGCGAACGCCGGCGCGCGCAAGGCGCGCGTCGTAGACGAACGCCGTCGGAAGGCCCCGCCTCGGACCTTCGCGGGAAAGGAGGCGAGGGCCCGTGCGCATAATCCGCTACCTCGGGGGCTGCAAGCTCGCGGTGGCGCTCATCGCGTGCCTGCTCGTGGTGCAGGCGGCCGCCGAGCTGGCGCTGCCCGACTACACGTCGAAGATCGTGGACGTGGGCATCCAGCAGTCCGGCGTGGAGCACGCCGCGGTCGAGGAGATGACGGCCCGCACCCACGATCTTGTGGCCATGATGCTGCCTGAAGGCGACGAGCAGGCGTTTCGCGACGCCTACGACGAAACCCCCGAGGGCGTCTACCGCCTCAACGACCAGGGGAGGAAAGGCATCGACGCGCTCGACCGCATGATGGCGCTGCCGCTTGCGGCCGTCCATCTCTCCGACAAGGCCCCCGATTTGGACCTTGACGGGGCCTTGCGGGCATATCAGGCCGACGAGGTATCGAAGGACCAGGTCATCGACATGCTGGACGAGGCCAAGGAGGGGCTGGGCGCAGGCGGGGACTCCCTTGTGGGGCAGCAGGCTATCGCCGCCGCCCTGGCGGAGTACGAGCGGCTCGGCTACAGCCTGTCGGATATGCGGATGTCCTACCTCGTCCGCGTGGGGCTGACCATGCTCGGCCTGGCCGCCCTCGGCATGGCCGCGGCCGTGCTCGTGAGCCTTGTCGCCTCGCGCACGGCCGCGAAGGTGGGGGCGACTTTGCGCGCCAAGCTGTTCAGCCAGGTGGTGGGATTCTCCGACGCCGAGATCCAGCGGTTCTCGGCCGCTTCGCTCATCACGCGCGGCACCAACGACGTCCAGCTCATCCAGATGGTGGTCGTCATGCTTTTGCGCATGGTGCTCTACGCTCCCATCCTGGCCATCGGCGGCATCGTCATGGTGTCGCGCACCAACCTGTCCATGAGCTGGGTCATCGTGCTGGCGGTGGCGGTGCTCGGCGTGCTCGTGGCCGTGCTCATGAAGGTGGCCATGCCCAAGTTCAAGGTCATGCAGAAGCTCATCGACCGCGTGAACCTCGTGTCGCGCGAGATGCTCACGGGCCTGCCCGTCATCCGGGCGTTCGACCGCCAGCCCTACGAGGAGGAGCGTTTCGATAAGGCCAGCGCGCGCCTCATGCGCACGCAGCTGTTCACGAACCGCGTCATGACGTTCATGATGCCGCTCATGATGCTCGTCATGAACGGCGTGTCGGTCCTCATCGTGTGGGTGGGCGGCCACTCCATCGACGCGGGCGCCATCCAGACCGGCGACCTCATAGCGTTCATCACCTACTCCATGGTCATCATCATGAGCTTCCTCATGATCGGCATGATCTCCATCATGCTGCCGCGCGCCGACGTGGCCGCGCAGCGCGTGGACGAGGTGCTGCAAGCCGCTCCGAGCATCTGCGATCCGGACCCCGCCCGCGCCCGCGACGCCGAGCTTGCGGCGCGGACGGGCGGGGCGGCCATCGCGTTTCGCGACGTGAGCTTCAAGTACGGCGATTCGAGCGAGTGCGTGCTCGAGCATGTGGACTTCACGGCCGAACCCGGCAAGACCACGGCCATCGTCGGGTCCACCGGGTCGGGCAAGTCCACGGTTTTGAAGCTCGTCGAGCGCTTCTACGACGCGACGGAAGGCTCGGTCGCCATCGACGGCGTGGACGTTCGCGAGCTTTCGCAGCGCGCGCTGCGCTCCCAGCTAGGCTACGTGCCCCAGCAGGCGTTCCTGTTCAGCGGCACCATCGAGTCGAACGTGGCCTACGCCGACGAGGGCATGCCGCCCTCGCGCGTAAAGGAGGCCGTGGGCATCGCCCAGGCCGCCGAGTTCGTGGCCTCGAAGGAGGAGGGCCTGGCGTATCCGGTGTCCCAGGGCGGCACGAACGTGTCGGGCGGCCAGCGCCAGCGCCTCGCCATCGCCCGCGCGCTGGCGACGCAGGCCCGGGCCTACCTTTTCGACGACAGCTTCTCGGCGCTCGACTACAAAACCGACGCGGCCCTGCGACGCGAGCTGCATGCGCGCCTGTCCGGCAAGACCGTCGTCATCGTGGCGCAGCGCATCTCCACCGTGCTGCACGCCGACAAGATCGTCGTGCTCGACGAGGGACGCGTCGTCGGCCAGGGCACGCACGAGGAGCTTCTGCGCACCTGCGGGGAGTACCGGGAGATTGCGATGTCGCAGCTTTCGGAGGCCGAGCTGGGAGGGGGTGGCGCCGCATGAGCGCGCAGGAGCGGCCCTCCTCCCCGGTGCCGCGCCGCGGGCCTGTGGGCGGCCATGGGCCCGGCGGGCGCATGGCGCCGGGCGAGAAGCCCAAGGACTTCAAGGGCACCGTCGGCAAGCTCGTCGCCTTCATGGGGCGCTTCAAGGCGGCTATCGCGGCGGTGCTCGCGTTCGCCCTCGGGTCGACGGCGTTCAACATAGTGGGGCCCAAGGTGCTGTCCACGGCCACCACCGAGCTGTTCGACGGCATCGTGGCCAAGGTCGGGGGAACGGGCGGCATCGACTTCGACGCCGTCGCGCGCATCCTCGCGATCACGCTCGGGTTGTACCTGCTGTCGGCGGCGTGCTCGTTCGCGCAGGGCTGGATCATGTCGTCGGTGTCGCAGCGCACGTGCTACGAGCTGCGAAGGAGCATCGCCGAGAAGATCGACCGCATGCCCATGGGCTACTTCGAGCGCACGAGCACCGGAGACGTGCTCTCGCGCATCACCAACGACGTGGACACGCTCGGCCAAAGCCTCAACCAAGGGGTGACCCAGCTCATCACCTCGACGGCCACCGTTGCGGGCGTGCTCGCCATGATGCTGTCCATCAACCCGCTCATGACGCTGATCGCGGTTGTGGTCCTGCCCGTCTCCGCAGCGCTGGTCGCGGTGGTGGTGAAGCGCTCGCAGAAGTTCTTCCTGGCCCAGCAAAACACGCTCGGCGAGATCAACGGCCTGGTGGAGGAGACGTTTTCGGGCCATGCCGTCGTGCGCGCCTTCAACCGCGAGGACGGTGCGGTGGAGCGCTTCGCCGAGACGAACGCGCGCCTGCGCGAGTCGGCTTGGAAATCGCAGTTCATATCCGGCCTCATGCAGCCCGTCATGGGCTTCGTGGGCAACCTGGGGTATGTGGCGGTGGCCGTCACGGGCAGCTTCCTGGCCGTGCAGGGAACCATCACGGTGGGCGACATCCAGGCGTTCGTCCAGTACGTGAAGAACTTCACGCAGCCCATCACGCAGCTCGCGCAGGTGTCCAACGTCTTGCAGCAGATGGCCGCCGCGGCCGAGCGCATCTTCGCCTTCCTCGAGCAGCCCGAGGAAAAGCCCGACCGCGCGAGCGCGCGCGTCGCCGACGTGGAGTGCTGCGTGGAGTTCGACCGCGTGCGCTTCGGCTACGATCCCGAGAAGCCGGTCATCAAGGACTTCTCGGCGCGCGTGTCAAAGGGCCAGACCGTCGCCATCGTGGGGCCGACGGGCGCGGGCAAGACCACCATGGTGAAGCTGCTCATGCGCTTTTACGACGTGCAGTCGGGCTCCATCAAGATCGGCGGCACGGACATCCGCGATTTCGCGCGCGACGACGTGCGCTCGCTGTTCGGCATGGTGCTGCAGGACACGTGGCTGTTCAGCGGCACCATCCGCGACAACATCCGCTACGGCAGGCTCGATGCCACCGACGAGGAGGTGGAGGCGGCGGCCAAAGCGGCCTACGTCCACCACTTCGTCCAGACGCTGCCGCAAGGCTACGACACCGAGATCAACGAGGACGCCGGCAACATCAGCCAAGGCCAGCGCCAGCTTCTCACCATCGCGCGCGCCATCTTGGCCGACCGTCGCATGCTCATCTTGGACGAGGCCACAAGCTCGGTGGACACGCGTACCGAGGAGCGCATCCAAAAGGCCATGGACAACCTCATGGCCGGGCGCACCTCGTTCGTCATCGCGCACCGCCTGTCCACCATCAAAAACGCCGACCTCATCTTGGTCATGCGGGACGGCGACATCGTGGAGCAGGGCGCGCACGGGGAGCTGCTTGCGCTTGGCGGTTTCTACGCGGAGTTGTATAATTCGCAATTCACGGAGACGATGGACGAGGCGCAGGGCTGAGGCGCGGGGCGCGGCGGCCCCGCTTGGACGGGATGAGGTGGCGGCGCATGTCCCACGAAGGGGACGGACTGACCAACGGGCGCGGACGGGCCGCGTCGGGGGAGCCGGTGCGGCTCGCCGTGTTCGACTTCGACGGCACCAGCATCGCGGGCAATTCGCCCGTGCTGCTGGTGAGCCATCTGATGAAGCGCAAGATGCTCAAGAAGCGCGTGGTGTCCCGCATCCTTCTGTGGGCCGCGGCCTACAAGCTGCGCCTGCCTCAGAACGAAAGCTGGGTGCGCGGTCTTGTGTTCACGGCGTTCGAGGGCCGTCCCGCCTGCGAGGTGGACGCGTTTCTGTCGGATTTCTACGACGAGCGCATAGCGCCTCTGTTCCGGCCCCAGGCCGACGCGGCCATGCGCGCCCATGCCGAGGCGGGCGACGTGGTGCTCGTGGTGTCGGCCACGTTCGAGCCCATCATCCTGCGCGCCATGGAGCGCCACCCCTTCGAGTGCCAGGTGTCCACGCGTATGCGGACGGCCCCCGACGGCACCTACACGCGCGAGGTGGAGGGCCTTCCCGTGGAGGGGGAGGAGAAGCTCGCCGCCGTGCGCCGCTTCGGCGACGCGCGCTTCGGCCCGGGGAACTGGAGGATCGCCTTCGCCTACGGCGACCACCACTCTGACCGCGCCGTCCTGGACGCGGCCGAGCGGCCGTTCGCGGTGTCGCCGGACCGGCCCCTCGCGCGGACGGCCCGCGCCCGGGGCTGGGAGGTGCTCGACTGGTAGCCCCCTTTCGGCTTGGGCGGGCCGCGCCATCGCCTGGACGCGCGTGCCGAAAACCACCGCATCGTTACAACTTTGGGTTTTTTGGGCGCGCTCTAGGCGCAGGGGGTCCTCATCGGGTAAAATGCCACCCGAATATAGACATTTTGTGTGCAACGTGCTGACACCGGAGGCAAAGGAGGTTGGGTTCATGCTCGAGAACGATGCGAACGCTTCGCCCAGCCACAACGACGAATACGGAAGCCCGGCCGACGAGTACCTGAGCCGCGCCGCCCAGGCGTGCGCGGCCGGCAACGCGGTGCTGGGGATGCATCTGTACCTGGCGGCGTTCGAGCGGGCCCAGCGGCCCGACGGCGGCGTTCCCGACGAGGCCGCCCTCAACGGATTGAAGCAGGCGTGGAGCCTGGCGTGCTCGCTCAAGGAGCGCTCGATCGCCGAATACGTGTTCGAGCGCCTGGAGCCCTACCTGTCGTCGGAGGAGACGGTCGCCTGCGCCGAGCAGCTGCAGGATCTGGCGCTTGACAAGCTGGAGGAGTTCGGGCTGTCCCGTGAGGACTTGGAGGACATGACCGACCTCATCTCCCAGGATTTCTTAGGGCTTGAGGGCTCCCGCCTGATGAAGGTGGAGCACCTCACGGCGCCGTCGGCGCGCCATCGGCCCGAGCCCGCCCCGCCTTCGGCCGCGCCGGAGCCGGCCGCCGCGGGGCCGGCGGGCGCCCCTGCGGAGGGCGAGGCGCCTGCGGTTTCTGAGAAGGGGGGCGCGCCCGGCGCTTCCCCCTCCTCCACGCTCGAGCGCATCACGTACCGCGACCTGGCGGGATACGATCAGGCTGTGGCCATCATGCGCGACTTCGGCGTGGGCATGCAGGCCGACGCCGGCTTCCAGGAGTTTGTCGCCCAGCTCAACGCGCGCCACGGCCTGGACCGCATGCCGGCCGCCGACGCCCTGCTGTTCCGCTCGCCCGCGCGCGAGGACGCCAACCGCTTCATGGCCGCTACGCTAGGCGAGCTGGGCCTGCCCGCCTTGCGCATGCGCATGGAGGAGAACCTGCAGGGCCTGCCGGTTCTGTGCGTCATGGCCCAAGCCGACCGCCAGCCGGCGCTCAACGCGTCGAAGAACGCCTTCGAAGGCGCCGGCGTGCTATTGCTCGAGGACCTGGACTTGTGGGTGTCCCCGGTGACCGAGCCTTCGCCGGACGATCTGGGCGGGCTTCTCCTGGCCAGCCTCTCGCGCGGTGCGCGGGAGGCCATCAGCCTCATCCGCTCGGCGGTGGAGAACCCCGACGTGTTCGTTTTGGCGTCCGCCTCCGAGGCGGGCGAGGTGGATCCGTTCTTCTACGATCTGCTGGAACCCCTCTCCGTCATCGACATAGACTATCCCACGGCCTCCGAGCGGGCCGACATCTGGATGGAGATAGCGCGCGACCATCCGTCGCTTCGCGGCGTGGCGCAAGACGACCTTGTCCGCTACTCGGCGCAGATGCCCCGCTACGATCTGTACATGGCGGCGCGGGAGGCGGTGGAGGAGGCGTACAAGGCCAGCCTCGTCGCGCGGCGCTACCTGCCGGTGACGGCCGGCAACCTGTTCGACAAGCTGGCCGCCTACCAGCCGCTCGATTCCGCGGAGTACCGCGCGCTCGAGGACGCGGTGGTCAAAGGGTTCCGAGAGGACCTCGATCATTTGGAAGATTTGCTGAAAGGGGAAGAGTAACCAATGGACATCACGCGACGCTGCGACTACGCGTGCAGGATACTGCGCGCCGCCTACCGCAACGGCGAAGGGTACGTGTCGGTATCCGACATAGCCGAGGAGGAGGGCATTCCCTACGCGTTCGCCCGCAGCATCCAGCATGACCTGGTGAAGGGCGGGCTCATCAAGACGGTGCGCGGCGCCCATGGCGGCCTGACGCTCAACTGCGATCCCGAGCGCACTACGCTGCTCGAGGTGCTGGAGGCCATCCAGGGCCCGGTGAGCGTGGCGGTGTGCGTGCTCGATCCCGAGTACTGCGAGCGGCAAGGGGGGTGCGCCTACAACAAGCTGTGGAGGGGCGCCGACGCGCTGCTCCACGAGTACTTCGCCTCCATCACCCTGAAAGACCTCATCGAGCAGGGGGCTTCGCATCCCGTGATAGAGGCCGCTTTGGCCCGCGGCGCCAGCGTCGGCTCCTCTGCGGCGTCGGGGGCCGGGTCCTGCGCGGCCGAATGCTGCTCCGTCTCCTCCGCATGCCTCTCCGAAAAGGTTCCCGGAGCCGAAGGGGGACGCCCGTCGTGCTAGCGGGGAGGGCCGGGGAGGGCGCCTGGCCCTCCGACGCCCCTTCCGCCGGCGAGTTCGCGGCCAAGGTGCGCGCGGAGGGGGCCCGCCTCTACCGCGATCTGCCATGGCGCAACCTGGACGACCCTTATGCCGTGCTCGTGTCCGAGGTCATGCTGCAGCAGACGCAGGTGGCCCGCGTGCTCAAGCACTGGGGCCGGTGGATGGCGACGTTTCCCACGGCAGACGCGCTGGCGGCGGCTTCGACGTCCGACGTGCTTTCGCAGTGGCAGGGGCTTGGCTACAACCGCCGCGCGCTCGCGCTCAAGCGCGCCTGCGAGGCGTGCGCGGCCTGCGGCGGCCGGCTTCCCGACACGCACGAGGGGCTTATGGCGCTGCCCGGCATAGGGCCGGCCACGGCGGCGGGCGTGATGGCCTTCGCGCTCAACCGCCCCGGCGTCTACCTGGAGACCAACGTGCGCACGGTGTTCCTGCACGAGCTGTTCCCCGGCCGCGAGGGCGTGCGGGACCGCGAGCTGGTCCCCCTCGTGGCCGCCACGTGCCCAAAGGACGATGCCCGGGCGTGGTACTACGCGTTGCTCGACTACGGCGCCCACCTCAAGTCGGCGGTGCCCAACCCCTCGCGGCGCAGCGCGCACCACGCGCGCCAGTCGGCGTTCGAGGGATCGCGGCGCCAGAAGCGCGCCGAGCTTGTGCGCATCGTGCTGGCCGAGCCCGGCATCGGCGCCGACGAGCTGGCGCGGCGCCTGGATGCGGCCGAGCGCGCCGCCGGACGCGACGGGGTGGACGCGGCCCTGTTCGACTCCATCGTCTCCGACCTCGTGTCCGAGGGGTTCTTCCGCCGTGAGGGCGATTCCTTCGTCGCCTGAGCGGCGCGCTGTGGTAGAATGCCCTCATCCCGTGGGGGAGTAGCCGGCGCCCGGAGGGCGCGGACGCGTCAACACGCTGCCTTGCCGCCTTTAAGGCTGGCGCGTCCTGAAACGGCAAGACCCGCGGTGCGATGCAGCGTCGCACCGTGTTCCCGTGCCGGCGCGCCGCGTCGGCTTTTTCATGTCCGGGGAGACGAGAGGAACGTCATGGGATTCGCTGAGCTGTTCTTGATCGCGGTGGGGTTGTCCATGGACGCGTTCGCCGTGGCGGTGTGCAAGGGACTTGGCATGAAGCGGCTCGACGCGCGCCAGGCGCTGGTGATCGCGCTGTTTTTCGGCGGCTTCCAGGCGCTCATGCCCTTTCTCGGATGGGCGCTCGGCACGCAGTTCGAATCGCTCATCACGCCGGTGGACCACTGGATAGCATTCGGGCTTTTGGCGTTCATCGGCGCCAAGATGCTGCGGGACGCCCTGCGCGGGGGCGACCCCGAGGACCTGGCGTGCCCGGTCGACGGCAGGCTCGACGTGCGCGAGCTGGCCATGCTGGCCGTGGCCACGAGCATCGACGCGCTGGCCGTGGGCATCACCTTTGCGTTTTTGCGCGTGGACATCGCGTTTTCCGTGGCGCTCATCGGCGCCACCACGTTTTTCCTGTCGCTTGCCGGCGTGGCCGCGGGGCACCGTTTCGGCGCGCGCTACGAGCAGGCGGCCGGCGTGGCGGGCGGTGTTGTGCTCATCCTCATCGGCACGAAGATCCTCCTCGAGCACCTCGGCGTCATAGCCTTCTAGCTTCCAGGTTTAACGTCGCCAGCGAGGCGCTGCCCTGCAGTCGAAACAGCGAGAGGCCCCCGGGGAGGAGGGCTGGGCAAGATCCTGGGAGCAAAGCGACGGTCTTGCCCAGCCCTCCTCCCCGGGGGCCTCTCGCAGGTCAAACGACCGGGTAGCTTCCGAGCACCTTCACCTCGCGCAGCTTCAGGCGCAGGCAGTTGAGCGCGGTCTGCACGGGCAGCGAGGTCACGTCCTCCTTGAACTCCACGAAGAACATGTAATCGCCAAGCGACTGCTTGGTGGGGCGCGACTGGATCATGGTGAGGTTGATGTTGGCGTAGGCAAGCTCCGAGAGGATCATGTTGAGCGACCCTGCGCGGTCCGCCTGCAGGAACAAGGCGAGCGACGTCTTGCGCTCGCCGCCCGAGAGCACCGGCTCGTGCCCTTGGCGGCCGATGAGGGCGAACGAGGTTTGGTTGCCGCAGTGGTCCTCGATGTCGCGCGCGCGGACGCACGCGCCGTGCAGCTTCGCCGCGAAGGCGTTCGCGATGCCGGCCACGTGCGCATCCTCGGCGGCCAAGCGCGCGCTCTCGGCCGTGGACGAGGTGGTGACGGTGGCGCGCCCCGGCAGGTTCTCCAAAAGGAAGCGGCGGCATTGCGCAAGCCCCTGGGCGTGCGAGGCGACGGTGGTCACGTCCTCCAGGCGCGCGTCGGGATGCGTCACCAGGCAGTGGTGGATGTCGACCACCTCCTCGCCCAAGATGACGGCCGAGCTTTTGAAGGCGAAGTTGTCAAGCGTGGCCGTCACCGGCCCTTCGAGCGAGTTCTCCTTGGCCACCACGCCGTATTCGCACTTGCCGCGGTCGACGCAGTCGAACACCTCGTCGAACGAGGCGCATTCCACAAGAGTGGGATCATCGATGCCAAGGCGCGCGGCGAAGGCGCGCGTGGCCTCGTCGGAGTAGGTGCCGGCGGGGCCGAGGTAGGCGAAGGAGGTTTGGGTCGGGGTCATGGTCGAATCCTTCTGGTTCTTAGGCGCTGCTTGCATGTCGTGTGCTATCATACCCGTTTTGCGACGGGAGAAGAGGCACGCGACGAGAAAGGGCGGGACCGCGTCCTGCGGTTGCCGGTTGCTTTCTTGCGGCGAACGGTTTGCATAGCGACCCCGAAATTCGGGCCAAAACTGCATGAAATCGTGCAAAAGGCCCTGATAGGTGCATAAGATTTGTTACGGATCCGGACAGCCGTAACATTTTCGTACCATTTGCGGGTCAAATGTTGCGCTCGCGCGCGTCTTCTCGGTTTCAGATGGGCCGTCGTGGAAAATACACAGTCAGATGTCAGCAAGACGAGAAGCACCTGAGGAGGTGTGCACATGGGAAATGAGGCTTGCCGTACCGAGTTTCAGGACATGCTCGCGGCCCGAGGGGTCAGCCGGCGAGACTTCATGAAGCTCTGCGGCACCATCGCCGTGGCGGCCGGCTTGTCCGAACTGGCCGCTCCGAAGGTGGCGCAGGCCCTCGAGAAGTCCGTGATCGGCACGACGAAGGGCAACCTGTACCCGGTCATCTGGATAGAGGGCGCTTCGTGCACGGGATGCACCGAAGCGTTCGCCCAAGTGGAGGCTCCGGACCCGGCGTCCATCGTGCTGGAGATGATCTCGCTCAACTACTCCGAGACCCTCTCCGCAGCGGCCGGCCACTCCATGGAGGAGGCGAAGGCGCAGACCATCGAGGCGGGCAACTACATCCTCATCTACGAGGGCGCCGTGCTGGAGGGCTGGGGCGGCCAGGCGCTGCGCGTGGCCGACATGCCCGGCACCGAGCATTTGGTGGAGGCCGCAGCCAACGCCAACGCGGTGGTCGCCTTGGGATCCTGCGCCGTCAACGGCGGCTGGATGGGGGCCAACCCGAACTCCTCCGGCGCGATCGGCGTGGAGAAGTACCTGGAGAAGGCCGGCATCACCGACGTTCCGGTCATCAACATCCCCGGCTGCCCGGCCAACCCCGAATGGCTCGTGTCGGTGCTGGTGGACGTGGTCCTCATGGACAACACGCTGCCCGAGCTGGACGGCCAGAACAAGCCGGTCGGCATCTTCGGCCAGACCGTCCACGACAACTGCGAGCGCCGCGGCCACTTCGAGAACGGCGAGTTCGTGTACAGGTTCGGCTCCGAGGAGGAGGCCAAGGGCTACTGCCTCTACCCGCTTGGGTGCCGCGGGCCGCAGACGAAGGCCAACTGCGGCGTGGTCCTGTACAACAACCGTCGCAGCTGGTGCGTGCAGGCGGGCTCGCCCTGCATCGGCTGCTGCGAGGCCAACCCGAACGACCCCGGCCAGAACTGGGTCGAGGTCAACACCCCGTTCTACAAGCGCCATCGCGACCTGCGCATCGGCGACTGGATGATCCAGCCCGGCACCATCGCGCTCGGCATCACCGGCATCCTGGCTGCGGCCCTTGTGGTGCACGGCTTCGGCATGAAGGTGTCCGGCCGCATGGACGGCGGCGCCGACTTCGAGAAGGTGCGCAGCTGGGATGCCAAGCATCCCGACAAATCCATCGGCAAGTACGACGACAAGGAAGGGAGGTAAGCCTACATGGCGCGTTCAGTCATCGACCCGATCACCCGCATCGAGGGCCATCTGCGCGTTGAGATGGAAGTGGAGAACGGCAAGGTCTCCGACGCCTGGGTGTCCGGCGGCTGCTTCCGCGGCATGGAGATGGTCGTCGAGAACCGCACGCCCGAAGACGCCGCGCAGATCGTGCAGCGCATCTGCGGCGTGTGCCCGGTCTCGCACGCCCATGCGTCGGCCATCGCGACCGAGAAGGCCTACGGCATCACCATCTCCAACAACGCGCGCATCATCCGCAACCTGCTTGAGGGCGCGCAGTTCCTGCACAGCCACATCCTGTGGTTCTACAACCTGGCGGCGCTCGACTACGTGAACCCCTTGAACGCCCTCACGGCCGACGTGGCGGACGCCTACGACCTGGCTCAGGCCGCCGGCACCTCCATCAACTCCGACTTCGGCCAGCTCAAGGAGCGCCTGAAGAACTTCGCCGACAACGGCCAGCTGTCCATCTTCTCGGGCAACTGGTTCGACGCCGAGGACGGCACGGCCTACCAGCTGCCGCCCGAGCTTGACCTCATCTGCACGGCGCACTACCTTGAGGCGCTCACCATGCAGGCCAAGGCGTCCCAGATCTCGGCCATCCTGGGCGGCAAGATGCCGCATGTCATGACGCTTGTGCCCGGCGGCACGGCCTTCGTGCCCACCGACCAGAAGCTCGATGACCTGAAGGGCCTGGTCGACGAGCTTTACAACTGGGTGGCCGCCACCATGATCCCCGACACGCTGGCCATCGCCCCCTACTACGCCGACGCGCTCACCTGGGGCAAGGGATGCGGCCGCTACATCGCCTGGGGCGTGTTCGAGAACCAGAGCATGGAGCTGGCCGACCGCTACCTGCCCATGGGCGTGGTGGACGACAACCTCAGCCTGTCCGACGTGCAGGAGAACCTCATCACCGAGTACATGGGGCGTTCCTGGTACAAGGGTTCCGAAACCTACACCTCCCCGTACTTCACCACCGAGCCGGAGTTCACCTCCTACGACGTGGAGGACCGCTACACCTGGGTCAAGTGCCCGGCCTACGACGGCAAGCCCTACGAGGCGGGCGGCCTGGCCCGCATCCTGGCCGCGTACAAGCGCGGCGTGCCGTTCGTGAAGGACGAGGTGGACGGCCTGCTGGAGGCGCTGGGCGCCCCGGGCCAGATCGGCGTGGCCCAGTCCACGCTCGGCCGCACCGCCGTCCGCCAGGTGGAGACGCTCTACATCGCCGGCCTCATGAAGGAATGGGTGGCCGAGCTGGTGGAGGCCGTCAAGAGCGGCGACTCCGAGTACTTCCGCGAGCCTGCGACCATCACCGGCGCGGGGACGGGCTTCTGGGAGGCCCCTCGCGGCGCGCTTTACCACAGCGAGGAAGTCAAGGACGGCAAGATCACGGGTTACCAGATCATCATCCCGTCCACGTGGAACCTGGCTCCCCGCAACGCAGACGGCGAGCTTGGCCCGCTCGAGCAGGCGCTCATCGGCGTTCCGGTGGGAGACGTGGATAAGCCCATCAACGCCCTGCGCACGGTCCACAGCTTCGACCCGTGCACGGCGTGCGCCGTCCATGTCACCGAGCCGGCGACGGGCAAGAGCTTCGAGACGGTCACGAGCCCCTGGGGGGTGAAGTAACATGGCGCATTTGGCACACTACCGCGAAGCGCACCCGCTGCCCTTCGTCATCACGCACTGGATCAACCTGGTTGCGATGATCCTGCTCATCGTCACGGGCTTCTGCATCCATTTCCCGTTCTGGCCGTTTTTCATGAGCGTCGCGCGCGGCCTGCACGTGTTCTGCGGATTCGTGCTGTTCCTCAACTGCATCATCCGCGTGGCCATGGCCTTCTTCGTGAAGTCGTCGCCCACCGGCGGCACGCGCGAGCAGGTCGTGGACTTCAAGACGTGGCTGCCGCAGGCTGACAACCGCCATCAGGGAATCCAGTGGATCAAGTACTACCTGTTCCTGAAGAAGGACCACCCGCTGTCGGCGAAGCTGGGCGTTCCGCAGAAGATCAGCTACCTGGCCATCCCGCTGCTCATCATCGTGATGTTCTACACGGGCCTGTGCCTGTGGGTTCCCACGATGGACCTCGGGTTCTTCGCCGCGGGAACGGAGCTGGTGGGCGGACTTATGTCGATGCGCATCATCCACTACTTCATGATGTACGTCTTCATCTGCTTCATGCTCATCCACATGTACCTGGCCAACATCGAGGGCATCTCCCCGACGCTGCTCATGTTCTTCTGGAAGGAGCACGGCGGCCTGGTCTACGACCCCGAGCGTCACACCATCGTGGGCGAGGACGACCTCGGCCACGGAAAGCAGGCGTAAGCGCGCGTTCAGCGACTCCGCCAAACGAAAGAGGGGGCTCGAAGCGAGCCCCCTCTTTTTTCGCCGCATGGCGGCGGGGCGCTTCGCTAGCGGCAGCGGGCGCGCTCGACGAACCGCACGAACGCGTCGGCCTGGGCTTTTAGGTAGGGCGCCGATGCGGACAGGGAAAGCGCGCCGTCTTCGGCCTGCGTCCCCACGTGAGCGATGCTCAGGCGCGGCTTGTTCATGATGCGGGCGTCCAAAAAGCTCAGCACGCCCACCAGCTGGTCTTGGGCGTGGGTCGCCCCGCTCGATCCTATGCTGGCGCCCGCAAGCGCGACGGGCTTGCGGGCAAGGACGGGCGGCTCGCCTGCGTCCCCCGGCCTGGAGAGCCAATCGAGCAGGTTCTTGAGGCCCCCGGGTATCGCGTGGTTGTACTCCGGGCTGAACAGCCACACCCCGTCGGCGTCCCGCACGGCCTTTCGCACGCGCTTAACCGCCGCGGGGGCGGGATGCTCGGCGTCCTCGTCAAGCAGCGGGACGTCGGCCCAGTCGAGGATGGAAAAGCCCACGTCCGGATGCGTGCGTGCCACAACCCTTCCGGCCTCCTGCGCGAGCTGGAGGTTGTAGCTGCCCCGGCGCAGCGATCCTGCCACCGCCAGTATGTCCATGGTTGCCTCCGTTCCGTTCGGCGGAGCCTGTGCGCCCCGCTTTCCTTCCTCGTCTATAATGGCAGGAAAGCATTGCGCCGGTAAGAAGGGCATCGAATTGTGGCTGAATTGACCGACGAGCAGATAGCTCGCGAGGAGAAGTTTTTGGAAGGCGTTCCCCGCGTCAACGTGGGCGCGCTGTTTTTGCCTCCCATCTGGGGACCCGCCCACGGCATGTGGGCGACCATCCTGTTCTACCCCGTGTGGCTGTTCGCCGACAACGCGTTTTACGCGGCGTTTTCCGAGCGAACGCCGCTCGCTGTTGCGGTTGCCTTGTTCGTGCTGGTCACGTTGACGGCGGGCACGGTGGCCTTCGCCGTGGTGAGCCAGCCTATGGCGGCCCATCGGGCCGCGCAGCGGGGCCTGGACAAGGCCGCCTACCTCAAGCGCGAACGCGTTTGGGCCGTGGCCTGCGTGATAGCCGGAACGGTCATGCTGGCGGCCGCGACCTACTACAACCTGGTCATCCGGCCGACGGTGGGGGCGTGAGGACATGGTGGGCGCAAGCGGGGCTGCGGGGCGCGCAGGGAGCGAGCCTGCCTTGGAGGCGAAGCGGCGCATCGCCGTGTTCTGCGTGGGCAACAAGCTCATGCTGGACGACGGCGTGGGTCCGGCCGCGTACGAGGAGCTGACCGAACGCTACGAGGCGCCCGAGAACGTGGACCTGTTCGACGTGGGGTGCCTGTCGCTCGACATGATAACGTGCGTCCGGGATTGCGACACGGTGATCACGGTGGACGCGGTGGACGGGACCGGCGCCGAGCCGGGGACCGTGTTCCGTTTCGAGCCGGACGCCATGGCGCGCCACTCGGGCGCGACGGCGTCGCTGCACGACCTGAAGCTCGTCGACCTGTTCGACGCGGCCGCGCTTTTAGGCTACGAGGCGGAGGGGCTGTGCCTGGGCATGCAGGTGGAGAACGCCTCTCCCGCGCACGCCGCCGTCGGACTGACGCCTGCGGTGCACGCGGCGCTGCCGCTTCTGGTCGACGCTGTGGCGGGGGAGCTTGCACGCCTCGGGTCTCCGCTTTCCGCCCGCGAGGCGGCCGCGCCGACGGGGGGGTGACGTCCGGATTTCGGTCCGGCTACGGTTTTCCGCCGCTCCGCTCGCGGCGGGCGGCATGGGGTATCGTCTGGTCGAAAGACCGGGCCGCCCATCGCGCGGCCGGAAGGAGCGTTCCCCATGCACATCCACACCATCAGCGCCTACGAGACCTCGGCCGAGCGCTTCTTCGGAAAGCTTGCCGACTGGGAGGCCGAGTTGGTCCTCGATACGCGCCTGAAGAACACCAACCAGCTGGCCGGCTTCACGAAGCGCGACGATTTGGCCTTCTTTGTGGAGCGCGTGGCGCATGCCCGCTACGTGCACGACAAGCTGTTCGCTCCGGCGCCCACCAAGCTTGAGCGCTACCTGCGCGGCAGCATCGATTGGGACGCCTACGCCGACGCCTACCGCAAGGACCTGCGCGAGCGCGGCGCCGTGGAGCGGTTCTTCGAACGTTACGGCGACTGCGGCTCGGTCGTCCTCGTGGGCACGGCCACGCGTACGCGCCGCTCGCATACGGAGGTGCTCGCCCGGATGCTCGAGGAGGCCCTCCGGCGCTGATCGGCGCTCAGCGCCGACGCCTCTCCGCGTCTTTCACGCGCTCGACCAAAAAGTCCCGCACTTTGTCGCGCGGGATGCCGAGCGCGACGGACAGCTCGTCGCACAGCAGCCCCTCCGCGAGGTCGAAGTACTTCTTGTCCGTGGCGGTGATGCGCCGGCCCGCATCCTCGCGGCGCACGGTGCGCTCGTGGACGGATTTCATGATGGGGAGCAGGTCTTCGGGCTGGAACGTCTTGAGTCGCTTGTCGTACTCCTCTTTCAAGCGACGTTCGAGGAGCGTGGGCGTGCTCGCCTTCGAGCGGAGCTTGCTTTCGTCTATGGGATCGGCGTCGGCGATGGAGTCGATGAGCGCAAGCGCCCTCTCGCGCGTCATGACGGGGCGCAACGCGGGCGGGGCGGCCTCGTCGGCGGCCACGAACAGCTTGAGGGCGTTCTCGAACAGGGCGTGCAGCTCCAGGTAGTCCTTGCCCTCGAAGTAGGCTTCCCTCACGGCGGCTATCTTGCAGACGTGGTGGCGGTACACGACGATGTCTCCCGGTGAATGCATGGGACCTCCTTGACGGACTCGGGGTTTCGCTATGGCGGGCGTTGGTCCGTCGCGTCGGAACGACGTCGCAGATCAGCATTCATAGTATACCACGCCGCGCCCCCGATGGGGGTGCGTGAGTCCTCCGAGCGCGGAGACGCGGGCCCCTGTGCCGCACGGAGGTTCGGAGGGGTGTTCCGCCGGCCGTCAGGCTCGGTCTTGCCCGGTGCGCGGCGCCTTGCCCGTCCCTCGCTTCGCCTTGGCCGTCTGCGCGCCTCCCTGCACCTTGCCGCAGCTGGGGCACAGGTCGGCGATGACGCACTCGGCGCACTTCGGGCGCCGCGCGACGCAGGTTTCGCGGCCGAAGAGCACCCACTGGTGGTTGATGGGCCCCCAGCATTCGCGCGGGTAGAGCTTGAGCAGCGCCTCCTCGGTTTTGGCGGGCGTGTCGGCCGAGGGACCGGCGAACTTGAGCAGGTGCGCGATACGGAACACGTGCGTGTCCACCGCGATGCCCTCCACGATGCCGAACGCCTCGTTCAAAACGACGTTGGCGGTCTTGCGGCCCACGCCCGGCAGCTTTTGCAGCTCGTTTATGTCGCGCGGGATCTCGCCGCCGTAGTCGGCCACCACCATCTGCGCGCACTTGATGACGTTGGCGGCCTTCGTGCGGTAAAAGCCGATGGTGCGGATGACGTCCTCCACCTCGCGCACGTCGGCGGCGGCCAGGTCGGCGGGCGTGGGGTAGCGCTCCCACAGCGTGGGCGTCACCTTGTTCACGCCCTTGTCGGTGGTCTGGGCCGACAGCAGCACGGCGATGGTCAGGCGGAAGGGGTCGCCCCAGTAGTGCAGCGCGCACTCCGCGGCAGGGTAGCGTTCGTTCATGCGCGCGGCCACCGCCAGCGCGCGGTCGCGTTTCGCCTGCATGGTCTCTCGCGGCATGGGGTCTCCTATCGGATGCGTGCGGAAACTTCCTCCCAGTATAGTGAACTTGACTGCGGTGCGAAAGTGGGTGCGAAAGCGGTTTTCGGCTGCGGTTTTGTCTGGGGCGCGGCGGCTGCCGTTGTGCGAGCTTGACTTCTCAGCGCTCTTCGATATACTTGTCAATATACTTGTTGGGAGGATGCCATGCCGCAACTGTCTTTGTATCTTGACGAAGCCACGATGGGCGAGCTTCGCAAGCGCGCGTCGCTGCGCAACGTGTCGCTGTCGAAACATGTGGCGGAGCTGATCAGGAACGATGCGGCCACTGGATGGCCCGAGGGGTACTGGGATCTGTTTGGCAGCGTTGCCGATAGCTCGTTTGTCGCGCCGAGCGAGCTGTCATTTGCGTATGACGCGCCGAGGGGGGCGCTCTGATGTTCCTGCTGGACACCTGCGTCTGCATCGACTTTCTTCGAGGCGCGATGCCGAATGTGCTCGCACTGCTGCGAACGCATGAGCCTTCCGATATCGCCATTCCAACAGTGGTTGAAGCGGAGTTGAAGCTCGGCGCGTTGAAAAGCGCTCATCCGGATGAGAACATGGCGCTTGTGGAGCAATTTCTTGTCCCGTTTGAAAGCGTTCCTTTCGATTCGGCGGCAGCCGCTCTCTATGCGCGCATTCGTGCCGATCTTGAACGCAGGGGGATGTGTATTGGTCCAAATGATCTGCTCATCGCCGCAACGGCACGCGCGCATAGCGCAACGCTTGTGACGAACAACGTGCGCGAGTTTAAGCGCGTAGAGGGTCTGCGCATCGAAAACTGGGCCGAAGCATCCCTTGCGTCCTAACAAGTTCCCGGTTTGCCGCTTGCCGTGTCGCGCGAAAAGAGATGCTATGTCAGAAGCGAATCGTCTGCCTGCATTCTTTTATGAAGCACGCGTTTGATGTACATGTGATCATCGTCGAACGTGAAGAAGGCAACGTGGTTTCCGACAATGCAGAAGCGGTATCCAGAGTCCTTTCCGCTTTGATGGAAAAAACGCGGGTATGCCGCTGCGGAGTATGCGAGCGGGCGCAGGTGATGGCGGATCTTTTTGAGGTGGCTTTCAGCGACGCGCCTTGACTCGGATGCGCGCCGTACGTGGTCGTGGATTGCGCGCAGATCGCGCACGGCGTCATCGAGGAGCAGGACCTCACGCGGTTTCACGGACGCCCCTTTCGGATTCGGCCTGGTTGCGCGCGTTGCCGGATGATTCGCAGAAAAGCTCTTCGAAAGCGATTTCCATGTCTTGGTAATGCGATGCGCCTTCTTGTTCGTGGAGTTCGGCTTCTGCAAGCGCGTCGGCTACGTACGCGTGCCACACCTTATCAAGTTGGTACTCTTCAAAGGCGTCGATATCCATGAGAACCAAGCTGCCGCGACCGTTTTTCGTCAGGTAGATGGGCTCTTTGGATTCTTTGGCGAGCCGTTCCACCTCGGGAAACCGATTGCGCAAGTCGGTTGAGGGGATAATGGTTGGCATATATCCTCCTATCATAAAAAAGATACATTTCTGATAGTTTACAGCAGTTTCTTTCGCATGGAAAGGAGCTTCGGGGAGGCGTAGGTGTTGTGTTACACTGTGCGAGGTTGCCGGGGAGGGTTGCGCGTGCGGTTTCGCGCGATGGGCCCGAGAGCCTGGCGACCGAAAGAGCCGGCTGTTCCAAGCCGCAGCCCCGCATGCGTCGGGCTGCGGCTTTTCGTGCGTGCTGCGGTGCGTAAAAAGGGAAGGGAAGCGCATGCTTGTTGATTCGCTCGCGTTCGCGTTGGAGAGGTCGGGGTGCCTAGAGGCGTTCTGGGGCGCGCTCGACAAGGGGCGCGACGCCGCGCTCGGCGTGGCGAACTCGGCGCGCCCGTTTTTGGTGGCGGCGCGCTTCGCGCACCGGCCCCAGCCGACGCTTGCGGTGGTGGCCGGCGAGGACGCGGCCGTGGCGTTCGCGCGCAGCCTGGCGGCCTATCTGGGCGAGGAGCGCGTCCTGCGCTTCCCTGAGCGCTCGGACTTCCCGTTTGCGCCCAAGCCGGCCGACCCGGTCCAGGCGGCGCGGCGCATGGAGGCGGCGCACGCGCTCGCGTCCGGGCGCGAGGCCGTGGTGGTGGCCAGCGCGCGGTCGCTTCTGCGGGCGCTGCCGCCGGTGGACGCGCAGGTGTTTGCGCCCGTCGCGCTTGAGGCGGGGCGCGAGCTTGCGGACATGCCGGGCGCGCGGGCCGCGGGCATTGCGGAATTCGGCGACCTGGCCCGTGCGCTGGAAGAGCGCGGCTATGCCAACACCGGCGAGCTGGACGGCCCCGGCACGTTCGCCGTGCGCGGCGGCACGGTTGACGTGTTCCCCGGCAACCTCCCTTACCCGGTGCGCCTGGATTTCTTCGGCGACGAGCTGGACGAGATCCGGCGCATCGTGCCCGCCACGGGGCAGACCATCGCCTCGCTTGCGCGCGCGGACGTTTATCCGGTGGTTGAGTTTGCCTGTTCGCGGGCGAATCTGGCCCGCGCGCGCAAGAAGATCGCGGGGCCTGCCCGGACGAATCCTGTTTTGCGCGACATGCTAGAGAAGCTCGACGGCGGGCTTCGCTTCGACGGGTCGGACGCGCTGTTGCCCTACCTGCACGATTCGCTGGCCACGCTCGGCGACTACGTGCCCGCAGGCGCGCTCACGGCGCTCATCGAGCCGCGTTCGCTGTTCGACGACATGGCGCACGCCTTCGACGACGTGCTGGGCCGCGCCAAGGGGTCCGGCATTCCCGCGACGGGTCTGTACGCCGAACCTGCCGATGTGAGCTTCGGCGGCGGCCAGCGCACCACCTACGTGTCCATCATGCGCGTGGGGGGCCAGGTGGACGACGAGCTGCCGGTGAAGCGCGTGGAGGTGGCGGGGCATCCCGACAAGCTGTTCGGGCGGTTGCGCAGCCTGCTCGAGGGCGGCTACACGGTGGCGTTCAGCGCGCCGAACTTCCGCGCGCGCCAGGACATGAAGCTGGCGTTCGTGGACCAGGGGCTGCCCATCCAGGAGGTGCTCGACGTGCTGGAGGACCCTCGCGAGGGGGACGTGCCCGCAGATGGCGCACGCGCGGACGATGCACCCGCCTCCTTTGACGCTCCCGGTGCCAAGAAGCGACGGCTGCGTCGCGGGGTGGTGAACGTGACGGATGTGGACGTGCCGCTGGGCATGATCATCCCCAAGGCGAAGCTTGCGCTGGTGAGCGTCTCGGACACGCAGGGGGCTTCGGCGGCCTCCGCGCGTCCGACGCGGCGCGTGGACATCACCGAGGTCACCTTCCCCTACCAGCCGGGCGACTACGTGGTGCACGCCGCGCACGGCGTGGCCCACTTCAAGGAGCTTGTGCGCCGCGACGTGGACGGCACCGCGCGCGACTACCTGCTGCTGGAATACGCCGAAGGGGACAAGCTCTACGTGCCGGTGGAACAGTTGGACCGCGTGACGCGCTACGTGGGGCCCGAGGGCGCAAGCCCGCGTCTCACGCGCCTGAACACCGCCGACTGGTCGCGCGCGCTCGCCAAGGCGCGCAAGGCCACCAAGAAGCTCGCCTTCGACCTGGTGGACGTGTACGCGCGCCGCGCCTCCGCCCAGGGCTTCCGCTTCGGGCCGGACACCGCGGCCCAGCGCGAGATGGAAGACGCCTTCCCCTACCAGGAGACGCCCGACCAGCTGGCCGCCATCGCCGATGTGAAGGCCGACATGCAGTCTGCCCGCCCCATGGACCGCCTCGTGTGCGGCGACGTGGGCTTCGGCAAGACCGAGGTGGCCCTGCGCGCGGCGTTCAAAGCCACCCAAGACGGCAAACAGGTGATGGTGCTGTGCCCCACCACCATTTTGGCCCAGCAGCATTTCACCAACTTCAAGGAGCGCTTCGAACCCTTCGGCGCGCGCGTTGAGGTGCTCTCGCGCTTCCGCACGCCCGCGCAGCAGGCATCGGCGCTGCAGGGGTTTCAGGAGGGGGACGTGGACGTGCTCGTGGGCACGCACCGGCTGCTTAGCCGCGATGTGAACCCGCATGACTTGGGGCTGGTGGTCATAGACGAGGAGCAGCGCTTCGGCGTGGGCCACAAAGAGCAGCTCAAAAACCTGCGCGAGAGCGTGGACGTGCTCACGCTGTCGGCCACGCCCATCCCACGCACCATGCAGATGTCGCTCTCGGGCGTGCGCGACATGAGCCTCATCCTCACGCCGCCCGACGAGCGCCGCCCCGTGGAGGTGCACGTGGGCGAGTGGGATCCGGATCTGGTGAGCGCCGCCATCCGGCGCGAGCTGGCGCGCGGCGGGCAGGTGTACTACGTGTCCAACCGCGTGCGCTCCATCGACGAGGCGGTGCGGCGCGTGACGGCGGCCGCCGGCGAGGCGCGCGTGGGCGTGGCGCATGGGCAGATGTCGAAGGAGCAGCTGGAGCGCGTGATGGAGGACTTCAGCGCCGGCGAGTTGGACGTGCTGGTGGCCACCACCATCATTGAGAGCGGCATTGACAACCCGCACACCAACACGCTCATCATCGAGGATTCGCAGCGGCTGGGCCTCGCACAGATGTACCAGCTCAAAGGACGCGTGGGGCGTTCGTCTGCGCAGGCGTACGCGTTTTTCATGTTCCCCGAGAACCGCGAGCTCACCGAGGAGGCCGCCGCGCGCCTGACCGCGCTCGGCGAGCACACCGAGCTGGGCAGCGGCATGCGCATCGCCATGCGCGACTTGGAGATTCGCGGGGCGGGCAGCCTGCTTGGCGCCGAGCAGTCCGGCAACATGAGCGCGGTGGGCTTCGACCTGTTCGCGCAGATGCTGGCCCAGGCGGTGAACGCCACGCGCGAAGGCGACCTCAAAGCGATGGATACCCTGCCGCCGGCGCTCTCCGACATCACGGTGAACGTGCCGGGGCACACCTACCTGCCCGAGGAGTACGTGCCCGACGCCGACGAGCGGGTGCTGTGGTACCGCAAGATCGCCTCGGCCGCCACCGAGCAGGCGGTGGAGGAGGTGGGCGCCGACTTGTTGGCGAAGCGTCCCGACATGCCGCAGGCGGCGAAGAACCTCATAGAGAAGGCGCGCATCAAGGCGTTCGCCAACGAGCACCATGTGAGGACCGTGTCGGTGACGGGCGGCAAGCTGGTGGTGGAGCCGGTGGACGTGCCGCGCGAGAAGATGACGGGGCTGCGCCGCTCGGGCGGGCGCTACCTGGCCGACAAGCGCAAACTCACGCTGCCCGTGCGCCACTTCAAGCTGGACGAGGGCGACAACCTGCTTGCCCCGGTGGCGGAGTTTTTGAGGGAGCTGGTGGGGTAGGTGGCGCGACGGGGATCGCTGGGCGGTGCGGCGCTTGCGCTGGCCGGTGCGGCGCTGTGGGGGTTTTCGGGCGCGTCTTCGCAGTACGTGCTGGCGCGCGGGGCCGATCCCGCGTTTGTGACCGCGGTGCGCATGCTGTGCGCGGGAGCGCTGTTCCTTGCGTTTCTTGCGCTGCGTCGGCGTGAGGAACTTGCGCGGGCGCTTTCCGACAGGCGGGAGGTGCGGCGGTTCGCGATTTTCGGGTTCGGGCTGCTGGGGAGTCAGATCTCGTTCGCGGCGTCCATCGCGTGCACCAACGCGGGCACCGCCACGGTGCTGCAGATGACCGGCAGCGTGTTCATCATGCTGTTCGTGTGCCTGCGCTCGCGCCCGGCCCCGCGCGCAGGGGAGGCGTTGGGGCTGGCGGCGGCGCTTGTCGCCACCTACCTCATAGCCACGCAGGGCGACGTTGGCGTGCTGCGGCTGCCGGCTGCGGGCGTGGCCTGGGGCGTGGCGAACGGCCTGGCGGTGGCGCTCTATGTGGTGTATCCGCGCGAGACGGGGTTGTTTGAGCGTTACGGCAGCCTGACCACAACGGGGCTTGGCATGGTGGCGGGTTCGGTGTACGCGGTGGTTATCTGGCTGGTAAGCGCGGGCATGGCGTGCGTTTCGGGCGGCTCTGCGGCGGCGGTAGCCGTGCTGGCGCCGTCCATCGGCCTGGACGGCTGGGCGGTGCTCGTGGGAGGCGTGGGCGTGGTGGGCACGTTTGTGGCCTTCGCGCTGTACCTGGGCGGCGTGGCGCGCGTCGGGTCGGTGGCGGGCGGGCTGCTGGGTGCGATGGAGCCGCTGGCAGCCACGGTGCTTTCGGCACTTTGGCTGGGCACGGCGTTTTCCTGGGCCGACTGGGCGGGCTTCGCGCTCATGGTGGCCATGGTGGCGCTCGTGACGGTGGAGGGGCCGAAGGCGCGCGCGGAAACGGGTTCGGCTGCGCCCGCGGATGCGCCCGAGGATCAAGGCGGCGTGGGACGTGGCGCGGACGATGCGACGCGGGCGCGCTCGCGCGTTGGGAAGCGATGACGGGAGGAGCTGCATCATGGGCGGGTTTCTGACCTTCGACGGCGGCGCGGACGAGGAGGCCGTGCGCCGCGCGGCCGAGGCTGCGGGGTGGTGCGCGTTCGGCGCTGCGGGCGAGGGCGACGGCGTAGGCGAGGGCGGCGGCGTAGATGATGCGGGCGGGCGGTTGCGCGTGTTCGACCTGCACTGCGACACGCTCGATAGGCTGGCGCTTGCGGGCGACTTCACGGCTCCCGGCGGGTTCGCCCAGCACGACGCGAACGTGCCGCGCTCGCGTTTGTCCTCGCTGGCCGACAACGACGCGCACGTCTCGCTTGCGCGCACGCGCGCCTTTTCGTGGTGCCAGTGCTTTGCGGTGTTCGTCCCCGACGAGGTGGCGGGCGATGCGGCGTGGGCGCTCTTCCAGCGGGTGCGGCGGTTTTGGGAGGCTCAGCTCAAGGAGCATGCGACGCGCGTTGGGCAGGTGCGTGCCATGGCGGAAGCGGATGCGACGCTCGATTCGGGGCGCACGGCTGGCATGCTTTCGGTCGAGGGGCTGTCGTTCCTCGAACCCGGCGGCGCAGCCGAAGCGCGCCTCGATGCGCTTGCGGAGGCGGGCGTGCGCATGGCAACGCTCGTGTGGAATGGGCAGAGCGCGATCGGCGGCGGCTGCATCGCAGGCGGCGGGCTGACGCCGTTCGGCCGCGCCTGCGTGCGCGAGCTGGAGCTGCGCGGAATTGTGGTGGATACGTCGCATTTGAGCGACGAGGGCTTCAAGGACCTGTGCGACGCTGCCTCACGCCCCTTCGCCGCGTCGCACTCCAACGCGCGCGCCGTGTGCGGCCATCCGCGCAACCTGGCCGATTGGCAGCTGCGCGAAATGGCTGATCGCGGCGGCGTGGTCGGCCTCAACTTCTGTCGTGATTTTTTGAGCGACGCCCACGCCGACCCCACGCCCGATGACGTGTTGCGTCAGGTGGATCACATCCTGGAAACGGCGGGCGAGGACGTGCTCGCGCTCGGCAGCGACTACGACGGCTGCGACGTGCCCTCGTGGCTCGACCCCTGCGACAAGGCGGGCGACCTCCACGGCCTTCTCGTCCGCGAGTTCGGCCGGCCGGTGGCCGACAAGGCGTTTTTCGGCAACGCCCGCGCCTTCTTCGAGCGCGCGGCGGGCGCGGCGTAGGAACGCGCCCGCCGCGCAGCGGACTAGCGGTAGCAGGTGGCGGTCATGCGGGCGATGAGCTTTCCCAGGTTATCTTCCACGTCCACGTTGTAGAAGGCCAGATGGCGGCCGGATTTGACGCAGGTGGCCGTGGCGGTGAGCCTCTCGCCTTTGGTGGCGCGCAGAAAGCTCACCGAGTGGTCCACCGACACGGTGGGCTCCTCGCCGATGTTGCAGGCGATGGCCAGCGCGAAGTCCGCCAGCGTGAACACCGCGCCGCCCATGACGTTGCCCATGGCGTTGCGATGCACGTCGGTTAGCTCCATTTCAGCCACGGCGCGGCCGCGCGCTCCCTCCACCACGCGGCAACCTGCCGCCTGGGTGGCGAAGCGGTCGTTTTGGAACACCTCTTCTATCTGCTCGCGCGTGGGGTTGTCGGGAAGCATGGCGCGCCCCCTCATTCCTGCGGCACGGCCACGGCGGCGTAGAGTTCGAACCACTCGCCGTCTTGTACCGTGACGGTTTGCGAGCCGCCGGCGATGACGTAGACGCTCTCGGTGATGGAGTCGTCGTCGAAGCTCAGATCCTTCATCACGAACGCGCCCGGCTCGCCGCTGGCCGCAGCTGCGGCCTGATCGGAGACCGTGATGGTGTAGGTGCCGGCGGGGATGTCGTCGCCTACGCGGTAGAGGCCGTTCTCGTACGGAGGGGCCGGGTCAAACTCGGCGCGTTCGGCGGGGCGCATGCGCAAGGCGTCGTTTCCGGGCATGAACACCATCAGATCGCCCTCTTCCAAGTCGACGAAGTAGTTGCCGAAGTACACCACGGCGTCGTCGATGGAGTAGGAGTCGGTTGCGGCGTCGTAGTCGAAGATGTAGTAGGAGCTTTCCGCGTCGGCAGCGCCCTCAAGGTAGTAGCGGCCGGGCTGGATGTCCTCTCCGGTCTTGAACGCGCCTCCGGAGCAGACGCCGTCCTCCACGGTGCCCGGCAGGTCGCCGACGGCGTCTTTGATGTCGGAGAGCGAGAAGCCGCCAAGGGGATTGGATCCGAGCGAGCCGGAGTCGTCGTAGCCGTAATCGTATCCGTAATCGTAGTCGAACGTGCCGTAGCCTTGGTTGTCCAGGTTTCCGTACCTATCGTCCATGTAGAGGGCGCATCCCACGCATCCCGCGCATCCGCCCAGGCCAAGCACGAGCACGACCAGGCAGCCGCCGAGCACCCAGGGCCACACCTTCTTCTTCGGCTGCTGGGGCGCGGCCGGGTAGGCGCCGTAGGGCTGCCCGGGCTGCGGCGGGGAGGGCGGCTGCTGGCCACCCGAGGAGGCGTAGTACTGCCCTTGAGCGTAGGGCGCGGGGGGCTGGGGCGCGGGGTAGGCGCCGTAAGGCTGCTGCGGCGCGGCGCCGCCGTAAGGGGCGGGAGGCTGCTGGGGCGCCGCCGCGTGTGCGGGGGGTTGGGGTGCAGCTGGCGGAGCGGGGGGCTGGGGCGCAGCCGCGTGCGGAGCGGCGGGCTGCTGGGACTCCGGTGTCTGCGGCGCGGCGGGCTGCGCCTCAGCGGACGGGGGAGGCGCGGCGGGCGCTCCTGTGACCCCATCCGGCTGCTGAGGCGCCAGATCGGAGGGCTGCGGCTGCGTCGGGCGCGGGCTTTCGTCGGGCGTCTGGTCGGCGTTGCCCTCGGGGCGGGAGCCGGTTTGCTCGGTCATAGATGCTCCTTCGGTCGATTGCGTAGCGCTATAGTACCATATGCGGCCCCCGTTAGGCGTCCCGGTCGTCCGCAAGCAGCGCTTCGGCCGTCTCGTCCACAAGGCTCACGGCGCCTTTCTCGCAGGCATCCTCGCACAGGCCGCAGCCGATGCAGTAGCGCACGTCGTAGCGCAGGGCGCCGCTTGCGGGGTCGGGATAGCGCGCGTTCGTGGGGCAGACGCGCGAGCAGGAGAGGTCGTTGTCGCATGCGGCGCAGTCGGTTCGCGACACTGCAAGGGGGATGCGCGGCGCTATGGACGGATCGCGGTCGACGGCTTCGAGCAGCAGGCGGCGCTTGGGGTGCATGGTCTGGCGGGTGTGCCCTTCGGGCGCGAAGTTGTTGAGCTGCGGCCCTTCGTTCAGATTGAGGCGCGCCCGGGCCCGCGCGCGCTCGCGGCGCTCGTAGAACTCCTGGAGCACCTCGGAGTTTCGCAGGCGCCTTTTCCCGGACGCCACGTCCGCAACGTCGGTCACCAGGTTGGTGAACGCGCTGCGCCTATCCACGCCCTCGGGGTTGGCCAGGTCCTTGACGAGGTTCTCCTTCTCGGGGATCTCGGAGCGGTAGCCGACTTCGCGCCCCGTCCACGCTTGCGCGGTTTCCACGGCATGGGAGAACAGCATCTCGCCCATCTCCCCCGCGCGCTCGCAGTCGGCGCAGTAGGCGAGGTCGGCGGCTATGCTCACCGGGATGTTCTCGGTGAGCACGAGCGTCCAGAACTCGGGCGAGAGCGCGGCCAGGCACGGCAGCACCACCACGTTTGCCGCCGGCTCCAGGCCGGGGAACACGTTCTCCTTGCAGGTGAGCACCACCTCCTCGCCGCGCAGCGCGATGCGGCGAATGCGCGCGTGCAGGTCGACCATGGTCACGCGCGTGGAGGTGAACGCGTCGCAGATGCCCAGGCAGATGCCGCAGCTGGTGCAGGCCCGCTCGTCTATGGAAGGCAGGTCCCCGCTTTCGTCGGGGAAGGAGACGGCGCCGGCGGGGCATGCCAGGGCGCAGCGCTCGCAGTCGGCGCCGTGCGGGCGCGTGCAGAGGTCGCGCAGCACCAAGATGCGCTGCGGGTGCTCGCGGCGGTCGGGGGCACCTTGCGCGCGAAGCTCCTCTTTGCCAGGGGCTTTAGCCACCGAACACCTCTTCTGTCACCTGGTCGATGCGCGCCAGCACGTCGGCGCGCTCCAAAAGCTCGATGCTCTCGAAAAGCGGCGGCGACACCATGTTGCCGCACACGGCCACGCGCAAGGGCTGCAGCACGAGCTTGAGCTTCAGGTCCAGCTCCTCGGCCAGCGCCCGGCATGCTTCTTCGAGCGGCGCGGCCTCCCACGCCCGGCTCTCGTCGGCCAGCACGGCGCGGCACGCGGCCAGCGCCTCGTCGGCTCGTGCGCCCTCTTTCGCGAGCACCTTGGCGACGCTCTTCTCGTCCAGCTCGCGCACCTCAGGTCCCCAGAACAAAAACCCCAGCTTGGCGGGTATCTCGTCCAAGCGCGTCAGGCGCTCGGACACAAGCGGGTAGAGTCTGCGGTACCATTCGGGGCGCGCGTCGAGGTCGGCCGCGGCGCGCGCGAGCGCGTCTTCGGCCAGCTCCTCGTCGGCGGCAAGGCCCGCATGCGCGCGCCAAAGCCACGGCAGCGACGCGCGCACCCATTCGCTCGCGCCCATCTCCTTGATGTACTGGCCGTTCATCCATGCGAGCTTCGTCTCGTCGAACACGGCGTCCTTCTTGGTCACGCGCTCGAGGCTGAACTCGCGGCACAGCGTCTCGCGGTCGATGATCGTCGTCTCGCCGTCGAGCGACCAGCCCAGAAGCGCCAGGAAGTTCACCATGGCGTCAGGCAGGTAGCCGCGCTCGCAGAACTCCTCCACGCTGGCCGCGCCGTGGCGCTTCGAGAGCTTCTTGCCGTCCGGCCCGAGGATCATCGACAGGTGGGCGAAGGTGGGCACGGGCAGCCCCAGCGCCTCGTAGATGAGGATCTGGCGCGGGGTGTTGGACAGGTGGTCGTCGCCGCGGATGACGTGCGTGACGCCCATGTTGGCGTCGTCGCACACCACGGCGAAGTTGTAGGTGGGGCTTCCGTCGGTGCGCACGACGATCATGTCGTCCATGACCTCGGCGGGGAAGCTCACGTGCCCGTACACGGCGTCGTCGAACTCGATGGCTCCGCGGTCCTCGGGCACCTTGAGGCGCCACACGTGCGGTTCGCCGGCCTCGATGCGGCGGGCGGCCTCGGCGGGGTTAAGGTCGCGGCACGTGCGGTCGTAGCCCGCGTAGCCGCCGTCCTCGGCCTCGGCCTTCGCGCGCTTGGCGTCCAGCTCCTCCTTCGTGCAGAAGCAGGGGTACACGCTGCCGCGTTTGCGCAGGCGTTCGAGTGCGGAAGCGTAGGTGTCCGCGCGCTGCGTTTGGAAGTAGGGGCCGGCCTTACCGCCCACCTCGGGGCCCTCGTCCCAGTCCAGCCCGAGCCACTTCATGGCGTTGAGGATGACCTGCACGTTCTCCTCGGTGGAACGCTCGGGGTCGGTGTCCTCGATGCGCAGGATGAAGTCGCCGCCCATCGCGCGGGCGAACGCCCAGTTGTAAATTGCCGTGCGCGCGCCGCCCACATGGAGCCGTCCGGTGGGGGAGGGCGCGAAGCGCACGCGCACCGCAGTGTTCTCGTCAGTCATAGCCGTCCTTCGGTCGGGCGTTGTCGAAGCGCGCCGGAACGGTTCCGGCGCCGTGTGCCAGTATAGACAACCCGCCGGCTGCCGCAAGCGGGGCGCGCGCCTTCCCCATCCAAAAAGCTGGGACGGGGCGATGGCGGAGATGGAGGCGGGCGTTCGCCTATCGGAGAGCCTCCCTGCGACTTCGATCCCGTTTTTTGGACAAGTTCCCGAGTTATGAGTCATTTTTTGAACCCAAATAGCAGCGAGCAAAAGCGCTCTCTTGGCACGGTTTGAAAAACTCCTGCTCAAAAGATACATGTATATTAATCATATTATTTCGCATGTTGAGAAAGACTCATAACTCAAGAACTTGCAACTCATAACTCGGGAACTTGTCCATTTTTCTCAAAACATCTTGCATGAAGGTGGCTCGATTGTCTGTTTTGGCTATGAGACAACGTGCGCGGGGGGGGGGGTTACCGTGCGAACAGCAACCGATGGAGTTCGCGGCGTTTCCGGTCCCATTTATCCCAGCCGGGACCAAACTTCTTTCCAAGTTCTTTTGCTAGGATGAGGGCTGCGCGTTCGAATTCGTGGTATTTGCTGGCTTGGTGCCAAGTGAGCGTCACGACATGCGTTCCAAGGTGCATCATGCCGTTGCGCCGTATGGCATCGCGTCCTATGCAGTGTTCGCTTTGGTGAAACTCGTCGCTGTCGTACTCGATGGCGACGTTCTTTTCGGGCCAGTACAGATCGGGCGAATAGTATGATTGGGGAAGTGAGGTGCGTCTTTTTCCGGGGATGGGGATGTGGGGATTGAGGACGGGTTTGGGTATTCCGAACCCTCCCATGCGCGGGTCAAAGGCGAGGGCTATGGCGATGTCTGTTTCCATGGGGGATCGGGAATTGTCGCAAGCGTATCGCATGATGCGGGTGAGGTTGGCAGCTCCGCGCGCATTGCGGCATGTCCTCGCGTAAAACTTGAGTTTTCGCGAGCTGGTGAGAGGCTTTGCATCCATGCTGGAGCTGGTGCGTCCTTGCGGGAGTCGATAGGAGCCGCAAAATTCAAAGATGGTCTCTGCAAGCAAGGGGGAGTTGAAAGATGAGGCAAGGGAGAGGCAGGTGAGCTCGGGGGAGGAGACGAATATGTTGTGGAACAGGCGGATGAACGAATCACGTGGAAAATCCTTGCCGCACACATGGCACACGAGGCCGGGTAGGTTGCGCCGATCTTTCGCTTCTCGGCAAAACGTATGGATGGGGCGGGAGAGCCAGGAGAGCCCGGCTGCTGCCAGCTCCGCAAAGTCCGAGGGCTTGGCGGGTTCTTTTGGCGCGCCTGCTCCGGCAAGCCCGCACACGGGTTCCGGCTGGTTTCTCCAAAACTCCAAAGCCGATTCTTTGGTAAGGTACAAGGCCATAGGCAACTCCTGATTGCTGCTTGTGTTACAAGTCGATATTTTACCTGATGAAAGGCGTATTTTCAAAGAATTGGGGGTGCTGGATTCGCGTTGGGGGCGTGCTGGAGGCGCGTTGGAGACACGTTGGATTCGCGCCGGGGACGCGCTGGGTTAGCGCTGGACGCGCGCTGGACGCGCGCTGGAAGGGTCCCGAGGTTGCGCTTGACGACGGCGGGGGCGGAGGATCCTAGCGCGCTTTGCGCAGGCGGGTTCCACAGATGAGGGCTGCGGCGGACAGGGCGGCGGTGACGGCGAGCCAGACGGCGCCCATTCCCATCCAAAACGCCGGCGGGTACATGGTGATGAGCAGCGACTCGTAGGAGAACGTCCAGGTGCCGTCGGCGAAGAACAGCGAGTGGAACGCAGCGAAGAAGCCGTTGAAATCGACGAGCACCCACGCTGCCAGCAGCGCGAACGCGACGAGCACCGCCGCGCCCGATGCCACCAGCACGCCGCCAAGCGCCCGCCGCCCGCTGCGCACGCCCACGTGGGCCGCCGCGGCCACGGCGAGCACGGCCACGGCGGCAAGCGCCACGCGCGCAACCGACACCACGCAGAACGCGTCGTCGAGGTGGGAGAGCGCGTCGGCGTCGAGCGTGTAGGCGTCGGGCGCGGCGGCCAGCTGCGCGTCGTCGGCGTCGGCGTAGCGCGTGCCCGCGCTCTCGTTGATGCTGCGGAGCGTGGCGAACAGGGCGTCGCGGTCGTTGGAGGCCACCGTGTAGTCGCGGGCGGCCACGGCGGCGCGCACCAGATCGTCGTGCGAGAACGGCGTGGAGGGGTTGTCGGTTCCCGAGAACGCGCCGGCCAGCGCCTCGGTGGTCTGCGGCGCCTCCGCGCAGGCGGCGAATCCCGCCGCCACGAACGTCACGGCTAACGCGGCGGTGGCCGTGACGGCAGCCAGCTTGTCGATCAGGTTGGACATGATTGAGGCGTTCCCTTCCTTCTCCTCGGCGCGCTGCCGGCCGGCAGCCGGGCGCCGGCCGTGACGTTCGTGGCGCTTCCGGCCGGTGCCTTCCCGGATGCTTTCCTACTCGTCCCCGTCCACCCAGATGGTGGCGGCGGTGATGCCCTTCATCTGCTTGGAGATGGTGGGCAGCGGCCCTAAGCGGCTGAACACGCCCTGGAACCTTCCGTCGTAGAGGTACAGGCCGTTGAGGTTGTTGTACATCTGCGGCTCGAAGGGCACGTCTTCGTCGGCCAGCTCTTCGATGCCCGCGTCGGGCGGCAGCGTGAGCGTTTTGAACGGGCGGATGTAGCGCTGCACGATGAAGGGGTGCCCGGCGCGGTTGTTCGCGAAACGGTCCAACAGCTCCTCCCACTCCTCTTGCGAAACGTGGCAGCCGGCGTGCACGTCGTCGGCGCCGTAGTGGTCGGTGGGCTTGATGATCCACTCGTCTTTGTTCGCGCGGATCTGCGGCAGGTTCACGTGGTCGTCGTCCAGAAACGCGGTCAGGGGCACGGTCTGCTCGATGAACGACACCTCGTCGGCGTCCAAGAACGCGACGGTGCGCTTGTCGAACAGCGCCTTGAAGATCTGCTTGTCGTGCACGATATGCCCGGCGAAGCTGCCGATGAGCGCCACCTTCTGCGCGCGCACGGCGTTGATGAGCTGCTGCGATTCGTCCCAGTGGTCGATGACGTCGTTGGTGACGCACCGCCGCCAGATGGCGTCGACGCGCCCGCCCTCGGCGTCGCGCAGCGCCTCGCCGTCGAAGGCGAGGTCGCGCACGTCGGCGACGACGCATTCCACGCCCCGCTTGCCGAACAGCTCGGCGAAGATGCGGAACTCGTCCACCACGCCGTTTTCCGGATAGTCGCAGATGGCGATGCGCGGGTTGTCCACACGGCGCTCGTAGGTGGCGTAGATGCCCAAAAACGCGTCGATCCACGATTCGAACAGCTCGCAGCCGCGCACCCGGTGGCGGCTTGCGAACTCCTTGAACGCCGGGGAGTCCGCGATGGAGTTTCCGATCTCGCGGTTTTCGTTCATGCCCGACGAGCCGTCGCCGTTGAACTCGCAGAACCTCACGCGGTAGTCGTCCTCGTCCAAGAACGTGTCCACGCGGGCGAACGGCAGAAGCGAGTCGTAGCCGCGCGGCAGCAAGATGAGCTCTTCCAGGCGCGGGTCGAAGTCGAACACGCGACGGTAGGCGGGGTCGTCCAGGTAGCGCTGGATCACCTTGCACAGGATGCGGTGCGCCGTTTCGGCGGTGTCCTTCATGACCTTGTGGGTTTCCTTGTTGAACAGGCGCGGCACGTACGAAGAGGCCACCACCCGGTGGTGCACGATGGCGGTGGAGCTTTGCATGTAGGCGAAGGCGGCGCGGCGGCCGGGCACATCGCCGCGCAGGCCTTCCAGGATGTCGAAGTACTCGCGGGTGTAATCGGCGTTGGAGGGCATAGTGGCTCCCTTTCGTTAGGTGTGTTTGCGTCCAGTGTACCACTATCCGCGCCCGCCGCGCGTCGCTGCGGCTTCGGGGCGATGACGGAGGAATCCTTGATTGAATTTTTAAGTTGAACACCTGTCCAGTTTAACCTTGCAATTGGATGGGGCGTAAGCCCCCGCCCTCTGCGAAGGCCTTTTGGCCTGAGCATAGGGCGCTTTTCTTTTCGGAGCCGTTCT